>NZEU01000024.1 GCA_002689135.1 Porticoccaceae bacterium | reverse complement strand
TGGCTCGCGTCTCAAAGCCACGTTGGTCGGTCTTTTTATTCATAATTATCCCTGATTTTTGAGAAAAAGATTTCTCTGATAATTGATTAAATCAATCTTTGTAATGAAACCCAAAAACAAACTCCCGTCAAAAATTATCGCCACATTACACGAGGTCAAAGCTGTCCTCAATGCCTCTAAACTGGCGTCCTTCTCAAGCACTTCAAAGTGGGTGCTCATATATTCTGATACAGTTCGAGCGAATGCTAAACTATCGATACTTACCGACGCGAGTAGATTTTCTTCATCCAATATTCCAACTAGTCTCCCTTTTACCAAAACAGGCACCTGAGATACATCAGCAGAACGCATGCGATTGTATGCGGTATTGAGCGTGTCTGTTGGAGCTACAGAAATCATATCACCTTTGTCTGCTCTCCGACTTATCATATCTGTAAGGTTGCCAACGCATGATTTTTCAAGTAATTGATTATCATGCAACCAGCTTTTATTAAACGCCTTGGATAGATACTTATTACCCGTATCACATATAAAAGTAACCACGCGTTTTGCCTGTTTCTGTTTCTTACACCATTTGACCGCCCCTGCTACGAGTGTGCCACTCGAGGAGCCTCCAAGGATCCCCTCTTCACGCAACAGAACCTGCAATGTTTGAAAAGCCTCCTCATCAGACACGACCTCTGCATCGTCAACTAGTGAGAGGTCTAAGTTATCTGGTATAAAATCCTCGCCAATCCCTTCAACCAACCATGAACTACCATCATAAAAGAAGTCTCCTTTTGTTACTGCATCCGCAACGATCGAACCTTTAGGGTCAGCAACTACCATCTTGACATCAAGTCTTTTCTCCCTAAAGAACTGAGCCATTCCTGTTACTGTGCCACCGGAGCCAACACCACATACAACAGCGTCAACTCGCTCTTCCATTTGCTTCCAAATCTCAGGAGCAGTAGTTAAACGATGTGCTAACGGATTGGCCGGATTGGAAAACTGATTCGCTAAAAAACTGCCAGGTGTAGATGCGGCAATTCGTCGTGCAACTGCATGATAATAGTCCTGGTGCCCTTCTGGAACATCAGATCGAGTTAGCACCACTTCAGCTCCCAGACCCTCCAGATGAAGTATCTTTTCGCGGCTCATCTTATCCGGAATAACAAGAATAATACGATACCCTTTTATGGCGGCAACAAGTGCTAATGCAATCCCCGTGTTACCCGCAGTGGCCTCTATAATTGTGCCTCCGACGCCCAGTGCTCCACTTTTTTCTGCTTCTTCAATAATCGTGAGAGCTATCCTGTCTTTTATGGAACCCCCAGGATTTTGCAATTCCAACTTTACAAATAACTCACATGGACCCGTATCAAAACAATTAATCTTGATTATGGGAGTTTCGCCAATGAATTGGAGGATGGAAGTGCTGTTAGATGTACTCATTAAAATCACCTTTTTGATCTTTTGATAACCTTGATATTACAAGTGTGAAAAATTTTCTAAAAGCGTCTTCTCCATTTTATCTAGAATAAAGTGCACTCAAGAGCCCAATAAAATTATTCTAATTGCCAATTTAAATAGCCAGGATGGAAATGTGTAAGCGTTACCACAGCTAAATCGTCCACTAGGAAAATGGATGGCTGAGGACTACTGTATCGTCTCTATCTGGCCCGGTGGAAATAATATCGATAGGGATTCCAAGGAGAGTCTGAATCCTGGAAATATATACTCTCGCATTTACCGGTAGCTTGTCGAAGTCCTTTATTCCTTTGGTACACTCACTCCAACCGGCAATATTTTCATACACAGGAATGACTCTGCTATAATCGTCAGAATGTTGCGGTAAAAACTCATTCAAGTGATCGTCTGTACGATAACCAATACAGATATTTAAAGAACTAAAACCGTCCAGCACATCGAGCTTCGTTAAGCATATAGCTGAAAAACTATTTATGACAACAGCTCGACGTAGAGCAACAATATCTAACCATCCACACCTTCGCTTACGTCCGGTGGTCGTGCCAAACTCCATACCCGATTTGCTCAGTTGCTCTCCTAAAGCACAGGTTAATTCAGTTGGGAAGGGTCCTTCCCCAACGCGAGTAGTATATGCTTTCGTGATGCCAATAACAGAATCTAAATGGAGAGGTCCCAGTCCCGTGCCCGTAGCAGCCGCACCCGCAGTTGTATTAGATGACGTTACGTAAGGATATGTTCCATGGTCAATATCCAACAAACTTCCTTGCGCTCCCTCGAATAAAATATGCTCACCGGCCTCTCTATTTTCCTGCAAAAACATACTTATATTGTCCCGCATAGGCAAAAGTTCTGAAGCCCAGTGGCTGGCAGACTCCATTATATAATCAAAATCAACACCCGGCTCACCATAATACTTGGTCAATGAGAAGTTATGGTAATCGACTAATTCACTAAGTTTACCGGCAAAATTATCCATGTTATCTAAGTCACCGAATCGTAGACCCCGACGAGCAACTTTATCCTCATAAGCCGGTCCAATACCGCGACCCGTTGTACCAATCTTATGGCATCCCCTCGCTAATTCTCGCGCGCTATCCAGAGCAACGTGATAATCTAAAATAAGAGGACAATTCCCTGATATCTTAAGTCGCTCTCGAACACTTACTCCACGGTCCTCAAGCATCTTTATTTCTTTTAGGAGAGCATTGGGTGCTATTACCACTCCATTGCCTATAACGCATTTCACTTGAGGGCGTAAAATTCCTGAAGGAATTAAGTGAAGAGCAGTCTTTGCACCGTTAATTACAAGTGTATGTCCTGCATTGTGTCCACCTTGAAACCTTACCACAATGCCGACCCTATCGGTGAGCAGATCAACTATTTTTCCTTTACCCTCATCACCCCACTGGGAGCCTAAAACAACCACACTTTTGCTCATAAATATCCTTGTTCCTTTAAATAAGACCGCTTAACTAAAAAATTTCACAGGTCGCGAACGACAGCGCGACCATTCTCATTAAGCAATTGCTTATCACAGCTTTTCATAGCCTCCGAGCTTCTTTCTTCGAATAATTGAACAACTCGTTGTCCAGCTTTACGCAATTTTCTCGCCTCATTGATTAGCAGTTCGTCTTCGCCCACAAAACACCACACTGCTCCTTGAGACGGAATTTTTCTATTACTCAGCTCTGCTAATAAGTTCAAATCAAACGCAAAGCCAGTTGCTGGCCTGTTTCTACCAAACGCTTTTCCGATACAATCATATCTGCCGCCATTCCCTAAAACTTTCCTATTTCCTCTGGCAAAACCTGCAAATACTAATCCCGTATGATAGTGAAAGCCAGGTATCTCAGAAAGATCGAAGTGAAGTGATGTATTAGCGTCTTCGACTGAACTCGCTAACCGGCTTAGTTGCTCAATAGCTTTTACCACTTCGTCGGGCGCCTCAGAGAATTCCGATGATGCTACCTGCAAAATATCGCTATCCCCTACCAAACTAGGTAAAACAGATAACCATCTAGCTAAGCGCGAATCTCTGACGTTATTGGCTATCCAACTTTCAATTTCTCTTTCTGCTTTTCTCTGAAGTAAATCATAGAATTCTGACTGTAATGGAGACTTCAGACCCGCTGACTTGAGTAACCCCCGACATATGTCAACATGCCCAAGGTCAAGACAAACGTCACTTATGTCGACTAATCTTAAACTTTCCAAAAATAGTGTTACCGCTTCAATGTCTGCATCCACCGATTTCTCACCGAAAAGTTCAACGCCTATTGAGTTAGGTGCTCGCGATGACAACGGATCTCGTGCCCTGGCATGCAACACGGTACCTGCATAACACAAGCGACTTATACCGTCCCGAGCAAAGCTATGTGCATCTATCCGAGCCACTTGTGGAGTAATATCCGCCCGAATTCCCATCATCTTGCCACTCACCTGATCGGTAACCCGGAAAGTCAGCAGGTCTAAATCTCTACCGGCTTCAACTAAAAGAGAATCCATATACTCAAGCATGGGGGGTATTATGAGGTCATACCCCCAGGAATTGTAAAGATCTAAAAGATCTCTTCGCAAATACTCCACGTTCATTGCCCGTTCTGGAAGTACATCCTCAAAACCATCCGGAAGAATCCAACGATCTATCTCAATCACCTTTAATCTCCCCCAACGCGCGGCTTAACGTCATTTGAAGAAAACCAGCAAAATCGATCCAGTGAGCATGCTAACTAATCCAAAACATCTCAACCTTGCCGGTTCAACTTGAGCCATAATTTGCAATATTTTATGCCAACGATCAGGTATTAAAAAAGGGAAGACACCCTCCAGCACTAATATAAGTGCTAATGCTGTCAGAAGTTCATCAAACATGATCCTCCCCTTTTGACAAATCATGCATTGATCAGGCGGTATTCTTTTAAAAGCCTAAGTGCTATCCCATGCTCAATAAGAGCTGATGGAACTGACCACGCACTTCTTTACTAATTATTATGATCCATCAGGTTGCTTTAAATATCGAAAAAATTCGCTGGTTGGCTCAACCAGCATGATATCTCCTTTATTTGCGAAAGCCGATTTGTACGCATTAAGGCTCCTCAAAAACGCATAAAATTCTTCGTCTCTGCTAAAAGCATTGGCATAAATTGACGCAGCTTCAGCATCTCCTTGACCCCTCAACTGCTCGGCATCTCTATAGGCATTTGCAAGTTCAATAGTACGCTCTCTGTCAGCTGACGCTCGTATCTTCTCGGCGCGCTCTTTTCCCGTAGATCTGAGTTCCGTTGCCTCCTTGGTGCGCTCAGCAGTCATCCGCCTGTACACTTGATTGCTGACTTCAGAGGGTAGATCAATTCGTTTGACCCTGACGTCGACCACCTCTATGCCAAGACTCTGCAACACAGTTTCATTAAGACCTTGTGTAATATTCCTCATTAGTAATTCCCGCTCACCTGAAACTACCTCCTTTAATGTTCGTGTACCAAATTGGTTTCGAAGACCATTATTTACTCGGTTAGCAAGTCGATTCTGCGCAATCGACTCTACACCACCCGTCGCTTTGTAATATGTTCCAACATCTTTAATTCGCCATTTAGCGTAGGAATCAACGATCAACCTTTTCTTTTCTATTGTGAAAAAACTCGCAGGTTGCGCATCCACTGTAAGAATTCGTCCATCAAAGATTCGGACCTGCTCGGCCAACGGTAGCTTGATATGAAGGCCTGGCCTCAGGTCGTCCTCCACTAATTTACCAAATCTAAGCTTTACTCCTCGCTCAAACTCAGTAACCACAAATAAGCTACTCCCCGCCAATAATATAAGTGCCGCAAACGTAAGTGATATCCCTACTATTTTGTTCATCTCCGCCCCTCCCCTTGCCTCGTGCTATTTCTCTGAATTCGGTCCAAGACTTGTTCGGCCACCCGATCAACATCAACATCATCCAACGTGCTGGAACCACGAGAAATAGTGCTACTCTTCATCAGCTGGTCCAAAGGCAAATAAAGCATGTTGTTGCCTCCCTTTGAATCAATCAGCACCTTACTAGTTCGAGTCATAACCTCTTCCATCGCATCAATATAAAGCCGTTCCCGGGTGACAACGGGTGCCTTCTTATATTCCGCGAGTAATGCCACAAATCGCTCAGTTTCACCCTCAGCTTTTGAAACCACCTGTGATTTATATCCTTCGGCCTCCTCTCTGAGGCGTTGCGCTTCACCGCGAGCCTGCGGAATAATACCATTTGAGTAAGCTTGAGCGTCATTAATATAACGCTCCAAGTCTTCCCGCGCCTCTATCACATCATCGTATGCTTCCTGCACTTGAGTGGGTGGCCGAGCCTCCTCAATATTAATCTTCACAACATTAATTCCACTATCATAAACGTTTAAGTAGTCCTGAAGCTTTTCAGCAGTAGCCACCGCAATCTGCTCTCGTCCGGTGGAAATTACATCATCGAGTCCAGAGCTACCTACTACATGCCTAAGAGCACTATCGGTCGCTTGTTGAAGTGTTATCTCTGGATCTTTGATATTCAGCACAAAAGCCTTTACGTCCGCAATGTTATATTGAACTGTAAGGGTAAGTTCTGCGATATTTTCATCCTCGGTAAGCATTAATCCTCTCGCAGAGTATTGCCGTTCCTCAGTAACACGCTCAATTTCAACCGAATCAATCAAAGGGGGATTCCAATGCAACCCAGGACCAACAGTGTCGTTGTATTTTCCTAAACGAAGAACAATAGCCTGCTCTTTCTCGTCTATTTGATAAGCACCCAACATTGCCCAAAGTAAGAGAACAATAGTTAGTCCAGCGGTTGCTAATGACTTACCACCTGGGCCGAAGCTATCGCCTCCAGAGCCCCCACCACCAAAGTTAGAAAATTTTTCCTTCAATTTTCTTAATGCCTCATCGATATCAGGAGGAGCATCACCCCCGCGCTTTCCACCCCACGGATCTTTTCCCCCGCCTTCATCATTCCANGCCATAAGTTACTCCTATTACAAAGTTTATTAAGTTAGCCTTAATTCTTGATCCAACCAGCTCCTACCCCAGGCATATAAATATTCGCGTTAACTGGCCTTAGTAAAAATGTCAGCGAATTCTTTAAAACGTTTTGAAAAACGAGCATACTCTGTCTTATTCACTCTGATGTCCACTAATGAAACGCCACGATTATCAATTCTCTCTTTCAGCACCGCTCCACGATTATAAAGCTCGGCCCTCAACGACGCGAGCGCCGGGGGCAAACTAAGTTTTCCCACTACTGAGCCATTCTCATTACATTCAACAATAGCATCAGCTAGCATGGCCATGCCATCACCTGTTTCTGCTGATACCCAGACGGCTGTTGGGCGCCCGTCTGCATCTCTGTCTATGCGGCATGCGCAATGTTCCAATAAATCAACTTTGTTGTACACNATCAGGACGCGAATTTCATGAGCGCCAATTTCTTTGAGAACTTTATTCACACTTTCCTTCATTGACTCAACATCTCTCGCTGAGGCATCAATCACATGAAGGAGCAATGAGGCACTTCGAATTTCTTCTAATGTACCTTGAAATGCCTCTATGAGGCTATGGGGGAGATGCCTTATAAACCCCACGGTATCAGAAAAAACTGTATTTCTAATTCCCCCAACCTTAGCTCGACGCATTGTTGGGTCTAATGTCGCAAATAACTTATTTGCTGCTTGAACTCCACTTTTAGTTAAAATGTTAAATATCGTTGACTTCCCGGCATTAGTATACCCCACTAACGATATCGTTCTGGTATCGGAATTACATCTAGATTGTCGCCCAAGTGACCTCTGCTGTTGTATCTTTAACAATCTATTTCTGACGCTTACAATACGATCTCTCACCAACCGTCTATCAGATTCTAGTTGTGTCTCGCCTGGCCCACGCAAACCTATTCCACCTTTTTGCCTTTCAAGATGTGTCCAGCCACGAATTAGGCGTGTCGAAAGATGTTTTAGATGTGCCATTTCCACTTGCAACTTCCCTTCATGTGTCCGAGCACGTTGCGCGAATATGTCGAGTATCAAGCCAGTTCTATCCAAAACCCTGCACTTCAATTTTGCTTCAAGATTTCGTTCTTGACTCGCTGATAAATTGTGATTAAAAATAATTAGGTTTGCACACTTCTCAAGCCTGAGCAATGCAACTTCCTCTAGTTTTCCGGAGCCTAAGAAGAACTTAGTTTCCGGAACTTTTTTGAACCCCGTGACCAGTCCGACCGCGCTTCCTTCCGACGATGCCACCAACTCCTTAAACTCATTAATGTCCTCTTCCCAAGCTTCTGACTGGATTCTCAAGCTCACCATTATTACTCGTTCACCGCTAATGGGTCGCCCAAAAAAGAGTGGCATATTTTTTAGAATTCGTCGTCAGAGAAAGTTTGTGTGTTTCCTAAGTCGTAGCGGTTATCACTGGGCATGGAGGACCCTAAACTTGCTGAGGGAAGTTTTACCGCTCGGGATGGCACTACTGTGGAGATTGCGTGCTTGTAAACCATTTGACTGACGGTATTCTTTAACAAAACTACGAATTGGTCGAAGGACTCAATTTGTCCTTGGAGTTTAATACCATTAACAAGAAATATCGATACAGCAATCTTTTCTTTCCTTAACACATTAAGGAAAGGATCTTGCAAATTGTGTCCCTTCGACATTATTTAATCTCCTAAAACGGTTAACACGCTTTTTAATCAATTGAGAGACCCATTTTCATTGACGCTCCTGTGCATCAACGGTTGTTAATACCTACCCAATATAACCAAAGTGGGGCTTCATACATGTTTTTTCAAGCGGTTCAAAATATTTTTTTTTAATTTTTCTCTATCACTCATTGGATCAACGTGTACGATGTCAAGATCTGACCAACGTCGCATCCAAGTTAGTTGACGTTTCGCTAGCTGCCGAGAGGCTGAAATAGTCAAATTTTTAGCCGTCTCTAAGCAATAAATACCCTGAAGAAATCCCCATATTTGTCTGTATCCAACAGCTCTAATAGCAGGAAACTCAGCATTTAAATCTCCACGAGCACACAAACTCTGAACCTCATCACACAATCCTCGATTTAACATAGATTCAAAACGCTGTTCAATGCGTCGATGGAGCATTGTTCGGTCAGACGGCCAAAGTCCAATTTGATAGATTTCCATCAGATGAGTAACGTCATAGGTATTTTTTTGTGCTTGTAATTCAGATAGCGGAGTACCAGTTAGTTCAAATACTTCCAGCGCCCGAACCACTCTTTGTCTCTGCCTTGGGTGTACACGAGATGCGGCATCAGAATCAATCCTTTTTAGACGATCGTGTAAACTCTCGACTCCCTCCAACTCAATCTGTCGATTCAATCTTTCTCGAACTTTCGGACAAGCAGGGGGCAAATCAGATAACCCATTTATTAGCACATTAAAATACATCATACTGCCACCTACAAGGAGAGGAATTTTTCCTTTCTGCCAAATCCGTCGTATAGCTTGATTGGCATCGTTGACGAACCTAGCAGCGTTATAAACATCGGTGGGATCAACAACATCTATTAACCAATGTGGTACCTCTTCTAAAACAGCTTTCGACGGCTTGGCGGTGCCTATATCTAAGTGACGATATACTTGAGCGGAGTCGACACTAACTATTTCGACTGGAAAATGCTGATAAATTGAGAGTGCAATATCGGTTTTGCCGATTGCAGTCGGGCCCATCAAAACAATTAGAGGTAATCTTTTCTTTTGACGCGCCCCATTTATTGCTCTCAAAACCTAGCGACCTCGCATAAAATATTTATCAATATCCTCTAATGAAAACTCGGTCCAAGTTGGTCTACCGTGATTACACTGATTTATTCGTTCTGTTTTCTCCATTTGACGGAGGAGAGAATTCATTTCTGACAAAGAAAGCTTCCGATTTGCTCTCACTGATCCATGGCACGCCATTGTGGACAAAATGTGGTGAATCTCCGAGCTTATTCGGTCCGAGATATCATATTTAATCAGATCAGCTAAAATGTCTCGGAGAAGTTGCTCTGTATCCGACCCCCTCAAAATAGCGGGAATTTCCCTCAGCAATAACGACTCTGATGAGCTCCTGTCTAAAACAAATCCTAATTTTTCAAACTCTTCCTTCTGTCGCTCCCCCAAATCAGCCTCAGTTTCACTTACTAAAACTCCTTGCGGCACTAAAAGAGGTTGAGAAACAAGTCCTTGTTCTTCATAAGTGCGCTTCAATTCCTCATAAATTATTCTTTCGTGAGCGGCATGAGAATCTACGATCACCAATCCAGTTGCATTTTCTGCGAGAATGTATGCATATCTCAATTGTGCCACTGCAAATCCAAGTGGCGGAATTGAATCGCATTCATTGTGGTCTGTGATGCTTATGTTGTGTTGATCATTAGGGAATTCGGCAGACCCAGATTTCAGAACAACAACCTCTGAGTTTTGCCTTCCGATTTTTCCATGAATTCCCTGTACAAAACGATGGGACGTAAACATTTTTCTGGGAGAACTATTTTCTTTTTTAAGTTGATGTCCCGCAAAAAAATCAGCCTCCGAGGATATTAAATTATCATTTTTTGGGAACCTTTTTGCTATGGCAGACTTTACCGCGGTGTGAACAAAACGATGAATAATTTTGTTATCCTTAAATCTGATTTCATGCTTAGTCGGATGCACATTCACATCAACATCCCTTAAATCAGTGTCTAGGTATAAAACGTATGCCGGATGACGTCCCTTGTGCAACACATCTTGATATGCTTGTCTAATTGCATGAGCGATGGTTTTGTCCTTAACATATCTTCCGTTGACGTATAGATATTGCAAATCACTTTGGCTTCGAGAAAAAGTGGGTATTGAGATCCAGCCTTTTAAAGTCAAATTCGAGCTTTGATTGTCAAGCTCAATGGCGTTGTCCAAAAAAGAGGCTCCACATATAACGCGAAGTCTTTCCTGCTTGTCCAAACAACTACCTGTCGCACTTAGGTCTAATCTTAATCGATCATTATTTCTTAAGGTGAACGCCACATCAAAGCGACTAAGAGCTAACCTTTTGATACAAGAACTGATGTTATTATATTCGGCAGCTTCAGAGCGCAAAAACTTTCGTCTTGCAGGCGTATTATAAAACAATTCTCTGACTTCAATCGTGGTTCCTTTGGGGTGTGCGACAGGACGTAAACTTGAAGTCATATCACAGCCCCTAAGCTCAGCGAGCCAAGCAGATTCAGAGTGCTTCGATGTCAATGTTAATTGCGAAACCGATGCTATACTTGATAAAGCCTCTCCACGAAATCCCAACGTGCTTATAGCATCTAAATCTGCTAAATCATAAATCTTACTGGTAGAATGGCGAGTGAAAGCGAGTTCTAGTTGATCTACTGGAATACCCGCTCCATCATCGCGAACTTTTAAAAGCTTCATCCCACCGCTCTCTACCTCAACATCTATATGTGTCGCCCCAGCATCTAAACTGTTTTCTACGAGCTCTTTTACCACAGAAAAAGGCCTATCTACTACCTCACCAGCGGCAATTTGATTCGCCAGTTGTGTGCTTAAAATACGAATTTTTCTCATTATTTTACACCGCAATTAACGAGGTGGTACTGAAATCCTTTGACCGACCCTTATTTGGTTAGAGGATAAATTGTTATAACGTAATAAATTGTCTACAGAGGTTTTATACTTTTGTGCAATTTGAGAAAGCGTATCACCTTTTAGCACAATATATGTTTTTAAACGTTCGGCTTTGTTAACCGCTAAAGCACTTCCCGGAGGTGGGTGGTCAAGATAATATTGAACCATTCCCCGATAAATAGCCTCGGCCATATTCTGCTGATAAGTCGTATCAGAGAGAAGTTTTGCCTCACGTGGATTTGAGATAAAACCAGCTTCGATTAGCAAAGAAGGAATGTCTGGTGATTTAAGAACTAAAAATCCAGCCTGCTCCACGCGTTTTTTATGCAATCTTGCAAGTCCATCAATATTTTTTAGCACATATTCACCTGCAGCCAAACTACTACTCAAAGTCGCAGTCATTGATAGATCCAACAAAACCTCAGCTAGAGCATCCGGCTTGTCTCCCAAACTCAGAGATACCGCGCCCCCAATTAAATCAGCACGATTCTCTTTGGATGCAAGATACCTAGCAGCCTCGCTAGTAGCTCCTTTGGTTGATAACGCATAAACAGAAGCTCCATAGGCAGCGGGACTGGAAAATGCATCAGCATGGATAGATATGAAGAAATCTGCAAGACTGTTGTGCGCAATTTCCGTCCGCCTACGGTGAGCCAAATAATAATCTCCCTCTCGAATTAAAACACCAATAAAATCACTATCGTCATCAAACAATTTCTTTAAACGCTTCGCAATTTGTAACACTATTACCTTTTCCCTAATCCTACCGGGACCCAATGCTCCGGGATCCTCTCCTCCATGTCCAGCGTCGATTGCAATTACAATTTTTCGATTTACCTGTTGAATAATGCCCGCTAATCTTTTACTTGTGCGTTTTTTTATATCATAAAGATCCACAACCAGACGGTTACCATAGCGTTCGTTTGATTGGAGACTGAACACTTTAGAACTCACTTGCTTTGTCAAATCAAATACTATCCTTAAACTAGTCCTGTCTCGCATGCCAGTGCGAATACGGTCAATAGGAGTATCTGAGAGGTCGAGTGCCTCAAACCCTGCGTTTAACTTCACATTTGAGATATCGATAACCACACGACTTGGATCTTCTAATGTAAACGTTTGATATCGAACAGGTTGATTGAGATCCAACACGATACGCGTTCTGTCAGGAGATCTGTAGAGCCTAAGTCCTTCGATCTTTGATGCCTCAACAAAGTCACTGAAGATCAGCATCATTAAACACGCGGTTAAAAACCTCAGCATTAAAAACATCTAATACTGCTGTCAAAAAAAAATACAGACACACGGACTAAGAATAAATTTTTTATTCTATGGATTTTGCAAATGCTCATTAATAATCTTTCCCGCGTGAGTATGCGCTCTTACAGTTACTATTCGAGAAGCCCCCTCCGAACTTATTGAAAATTCCAAATCTATTTTATTTAGATATCCATCGCTACGTTCCGGCCACTCTACGAGACACAAATATGCATCACGCAAACAATCGCGATAGCCGAGGAATTCTAATTCTTCAGGGTCACTCATCCTATACAAATCAAAATGATACACTGCGCCAAGATCCAATTGGTAGGGCTCCAACATCGCGTATGTTGGACTTTTCACTAATCCACCGAAACCCAAACCTTGGAGTACTCCTCGCGCTAATGTAGTCTTTCCAACGCCCAAATCCCCGGAAAGTGTAAGAACCAAACGAGGAACCAGCACGCGCGCAACCGATTTTCCAAACGCTAACATTGCACGCTCATCAACAATCTTCCTATTCAAACACCAGCCGTCGTTGCATAAACTCTCGGGAGCACTTTTCAAATTGGTCCACCTGATCGTCCTTCAATCATCAATTGGTCACTAATCGGTCGTAATAGATCAGTGGCTAATAGTCCTTTTTCACCTAACTCATCAACCACAAGGTCAGCAGCGTAGGAATGTAAGCAACAGCCTAACTCCGCAGCAGAAAGACACGGCAATGATTGAGCCAAAAGACCACCAATAACTCCACTAAGTAAATCACCCATTCCAGCGCTGGCCATGCCTGGATTACCGTATGGACATATACTAACCAACTCCGAAGATCGTCCACAGACTATGGTCCCCGAACCCTTCAGAACTACTGTTGTGCCAAATATATTTTGGAGTTCGATTGCCGCTGACACTCGGTCTAATTCGACTTCCTTAACAGAGATATCCAATAAACGAGCAGCCTCCCCTGGATGCGGAGTGATCACACAATTCTCAGCATGTTCTCTACTAAACTGCACTTTCTTTGATGAAATTATATTTAGAGCATCCGCATCTATAACCGTTGATATTTTTTTATCTAGCGCTATATGCAGTAGTTGCTCAGACCAGGCCGAAATTCCTAAGCCTGGGCCTAAAACTAACACACTCGGACGACTCAAAAATGGCTCCAGCTCTTGTCCAGATGACACTCCGATCGCCATAACCTCAGGTTGTCGCGTTAACATAGCTGATATGTGCTCGGGACGAGTCGCTAGAGATACAAGTCCCGCCCCAGTCCTTGCAGCGCCTTGAGCGGCTATTATTCCGGCACCAGCATAACCGTAGTCACCGCCAATAACCAAAACATGTCCATAATTTGTTTTATAAGAATAATTCAGTCGGCTTGGTAACATTTTACAGAGTTTTTCTCGATGCATAATGCTTGCACTAGCCAATTCGCTTAAACTCTCTTCACGCTCCATCCCTAAGCATCTTAAAATGAGACTACCACAACATGAGGGACCATGCCCTGTAAAAAAACCCTGTTTATAAACCAAAAAGGTTACTGTTAAATCTGCGTTTACAGCTATATCGAGGACTCCACCAGTGCCAGCATTTAGACCGGATGGCACATCTATTGAAAGCGTAGGTAAATTTGAGAAATTAATTTTTCGAATTGCACATCTATATTTTTCGCGCAGTTTTCCTCGCAAACCAATCCCTATGAGCGCGTCAACAATAAGGCCTCTTTCTATTGTTTCTTCACCTGTGAATACATTCAACTCAGCATTTCCAGCCAGCGCCAATTCTCTGGCGCGAGCTACGGTTGGAGAGAATTGAAGCGGATTTCCAAGTTCAAAAACTTTGACGGATATTGATTTCGCAGAGGCAAGAGCAGACAGTAAGTATCCATCCGCAGCATTTTTCCCTCCCCCACAAAAAACGGTGATGTTACTAGGTTGACCAAACTCTCTTGTTAACTCTTGAAAAAGAGCTTCTGCGGCATCCAGAGCAAGAGCATATTCAGTTGAATCAATTTTTTTAATAAACTGCTGTTCGATTCTTTCTACATTAGGTAAGTCATACAAAAAATTATCACCCGTTTTTAGCGACATTAAATCAAGATCCAAGTAGACTTAAGAAGCTATAGTCTAGCTTAAGTGATCCAACATGTCTCAAACGATTGACTCTTCCGAAAGCCTCCACGAATTGGCTATAAAAATCAAAAATTGGGGAACAGACCTAGGTTTTCAACAAGTCGCAATTATAGACCCTGATTTATCTCAGGCTTCAAAAAATCTCCGAGAGTGGGTAAGTAATGGATACCATGGAACCATGTATTGGATGAATAAGCATGGAGAAAAACGATACAAAATAGACAAACTCGTGGATGAGGCGGTGCGTGTCATCTGTTTCAGGATGGATTACTTAACCGATAATAAAATGATTGCAGTGCTAAAAAATGACAACAAAGCCTATATATCTCGCTACGCCTTGGGGAGAGACTATCACAAATTAATAAGGCGCCGTCTTGGAGAACTTGTATGGCGGATACGGCAAGAAATACCTAGGCATAATGTCAATCAACGTGCTTTCGTAGATAGTGCTCCGGTTATGGAAAAGCCATTAGCTGCGCAAGCAGGGCTGGGTTGGATTGGAAAAAATACTCTTCTTCTAAATGAAAAAGCAGGCTCATGGTTTTTTATTGGCGAGATTTATACCTCATTAGAGCTACCCGTAGACATTAGCAAAGCAAAAAATCGATGCGGTAATTGTCGTGCATGTAATTCCGTATGTCCCACCAATGCTTTCCCCGAGCCATACGTTTTAGATGCGAGGCGTTGCATTTCATATTTGACAATAGAAAACAAACATGAAATTCCAAAAGAAATCAGACCCCTGATAGGAAATCGGGTGTTTGGCTGTGATGATTGTCAAATTATCTGTCCTTGGAATCGATTTTCAACTGAATCAAAAGAGTCCGATTTCCAACCGAGGCATAATTTTGATGACATCGAATTGCTAGCGCTGTTTGCTTGGAATGAAGAAGAATTTTTACTGAAAACACTTGGATCAGCAATTAGAAGGATCGGTTATGAGCAATGGGTGCGTAACCTTGCTATTGGTCTCGGAAACTCACAGGGCAACACAGACGTCTTAGCCGCATTGATGCAGCGACTCACGGTTTCGAGTTCTCTCGTAAAAGAACATATTTCTTGGGCTATAGAGCAACAACGCAAGAAACTAGGCCATACTGCGAATTAAACAACGCTAAACCGTAATAAAATTATCCCGATAATATTTCAGTTCAGCAATAGAATCGTAGATATCATCAAGAGCAAGGTGGCTAGCCTTTTTACTGAACCCTCCCATTAAACTTGGCTTCCAGCGTTGAGCAAGTTCCTTCAATGTTGATACATCGATATTTCGATAATGAAAAAAATCAGCTAGCTCTGGCATGTATCTGACCAAAAAACGCCGATCTAAACAAATAGAATTTCCACACATCGGGGAAGCTTGAAAATCAATCCATTTCTTAAGAAAATCCAGAGTTACATTCATGGCTCCAACTTCACATGTCGAACTCTTTCTCACCCTATCAATTAAACCAGAACGCGTATGTTGGAGGGTATTCCAATTATCCATCATGTTCAATTCCTCTTCCGCCTGATTAATTGCAATAACTGGTCCCTCTGCCAAAATTTTTAAGTTGCTATCCGTTATGACGGTAGCAATCTCTATTATGCGATTCTCTAACGGCCGTAAGCCTGTCATTTCAAGATCAATCCAAATTAAATTAGTCGAAAGCTTTCCCAATCGTGCCTCTCCTTTGCCATAGAGTGAGGGTCCAACAACAAATTTTTCCTATCACTTAAAAGATTGACAGGCTCACCATTGTCACCAAGTTTGATTATGCTATATCCTAGCGTCCCATGGAAACCGTGATATTTTCGATGTGTCTGAGAGAACCCTTTGAAAAAAAGAAATTTAAATAAACAGCAAAAGAGACGTATAGCCCAATCTCACGAGGCGGCAAAAAAAAAAGGCCTTACACCCAACGAGTTGGAGGGTGCCACTGAGGGGCTAGAGCCTGAAGCTAATGGTATTGTCATCACTAATTTTGGCCTCCAAGTTCTAATTGAGGGTCTTGATGGAATATATTGTGGCAACTATTATCGATGTTATAAACGTGCAAATGTACCATCCTTAGTGGCAGGAGACCTCGTCATTTGGCAAAACGCAAACCCATTTGGAGTCGTCGTCGCAAGAAAAAGTCGCACATCTAAACTGGCTCGTCTTGACATGAGTGGTAAAACAAAGTCAGTAGCCGCAAATGTAAGTCAAATTTTTATAGTAATAGCTTGTGCTCCCCTACCAATAACAAATTTGATAGATCGCTATATAGTGGCTGCCGAGGCAGAACAGATATCGGTTAAATTAGTGGCTAACAAAATGGATTTAAATAACCACAAAAATTCGATGCATTTGCAAGAAGTCATAAACGAATACCAGCATATCGGCTATCCAGTCATTCGCTCTTCAATAAAAATACCAGCCGGAATCAACTTGATAAAAGATTATTTGCGAAATGAAACGTCCCTCTTTGTTGGTCAATCCGGAGTTGGTAAGTCATCGCTTTTAAATCTCATTGAGCCAACAGCAGGCTCTGCTACCGGACCCTTATCTGCATCGGTTGAACAGGGTACTCATACGACTACCGTCTCAAGATTATTCAGAGTATCCGGTGGCGGTAATTTGATAGATTCACCAGGCACACACACATTCTCACTGGCTCACCTTGACTCCCGACAACTTATTGAGGGCTTCAAAGATTTTTATCCGTTTCTTGGCAAATGTAAGTTCCGAGATTGTATTCATGATGAACAATCTGGATGTGCACTTCTAGAGGCTACAAAAAGAAATTTAATATCAGCCACGCGATTAAAAAATTATCATCAAATCAAAGACGAGTTACAAATAAAATAAGCGGACTTTTTAGTAGCAAAGCAAAACATTTAGCTCAAAATCGGCTAAACTATGGGGATGAACATAAAATTGCATCTCTCAGTAAATATCCAAAGATTATTACCAAAACATTTTCTATCAAAATTGACCGGTGTTCTAGCTGAATCGCAAAAAGTATGGCTAAAAAACTTCCTTATCCTCAGTTTCATCAAGATTTATAAAATAGACATGAGTGAAGTAGAAAATCCCAACATCAACTCCTACAAATCTTTTAATGAGTTTTTTACCAGACGGCTATCCGAGGATGCCCGCGAATGTGATCTAAACAACTTATCCATAACTTCACCAGTAGATGGCTCAATCAGTCAAATTGGCCAAATTCACAAGAACAAAATACTCCAAGCCAAAGGTATTAATTATTCTGTTGAGCGTTTAGTTGGGTGCAAAGAAGTTGCACAGACATTTAATGAGGGAAAGTTTGCCACCATTTATCTTTCTCCCAGTAACTATCATAGAGTGCATGCGCCATGTGATAGTAAATTAATCAAAACCTGCTATTTCCCAGGCAATATATACTCTGTGAACAAAAAAACCTGCCAGATCATACCCGATTTATTCACTCGAAATGAACGATTAGTATGCTACTTGAGGTCTCCTAACTTTGGTGATTTTTGTTTGATCTTTGTTGGAGCAATGTTGGTTCGCGGCATAGAAACCGTATGGAAGCAACCCGAGATTAGCACAAGAGATTTTCCTCAATACAATATCTTTCAAGAAAAAAATCTGCTTTTCAAAAAAGGAGAAGAAATCGGTTGTTTTAAATATGGGTCAACTGTGATTCTATTATTTATTCCGAAATTCCAATGGCTAGAAAACCTTGCGTCGGGAACTAACCTCCTTGTGGGCGAGCGCATAGCTTTACGTGACTGATAAATTTTTAGTCCCTCGAATATCGATGGACAGCTTCAACGAAAACCGCGACATTTCGAGGGTCGATGTCTGGGGTGATTCCATGACCCAAATTGAAAACATGGCCACTGCCACTGCCGTAGGAATGAAGAATTCTTTGCACCTCTAACTCGATAGATTCCGGATTACTTCGCAACACCGCTGGATCCATATTCCCCTGAAGAGCCACCGCTGCACCAACTCTTCGTCTTGCCTCACGCAAACTCACGGTCCAATCCAGGCCTATTGCGTTGCAACCACTGGAAGCTATTTTTTCTAGCCAATTTCCACCACTTTTTGTAAACAAAACTATAGGAACCTCACGATCGTTATGGCGCGAAATCAAATTAGTTATGATTTCTCTTGTATAAGCAAGCGAAAATTCTTCATAGGCAAAATCACTAAGAATACCGCCCCAAGTATCGAAGATTTGTATCACCTGCGCCCCACTGCAGATTTGAGCATTCAAATAATCAACAACAGAAAGTGTTAGTTTTTGTAGTAACTGATGCAAAATTTCAGGGTGCTGATACAGCCATGTCTTGGTACGTGCAAAGTCTCGAGAGCTTTTCCCCTCGATCATATAGGCCGCCAATGTCCAAGGTGAACCTGCGAATCCTATCAATGGAACTGAGCCATCTAATTCCTTTCGAGTAAGTGATACCGCCTCTAGCACATAAGTCAGATCAACTTTAGAGTTTATTACTGAAAGCGACTCGACATCTCTTTCAGTTCGTAATGGTTTACGAAATTTTGGACCTTCCCCTTCGACGAAATACAAACCTAAGCCCATGGCGTCCGGGACTGTTAGGATATCGGAAAATAAAATCGCCCCATCCAATTTATAACGCAATAATGGTTGCATTGCGATCTCGCAGGCTAGTTCTGGATCACGACAAAGACTCATGAAATCGCCAGCTTGTCTACGTAATTTACGATATTCAGGCAAATGTCGTCCGGCTTGTCGCATCATCCACACTGGCGTGCGAGACGTAGGCTCTTTTAAAAGGCTCTTTAGAAGGCAATCATTTTTAAGCGCACTCACTTAAGTTTCCCCAAACACTTCAGGCTGGCCCAATGATAAACAAAATTAGTTGCACACATTACGCATTACTGAGCGACACAGTTAATCGTTAGGACTTTTTGTAAATTAGAAGCACCATATTCAGCAGTCACCGTTGCGAGGCCAAAAGTTTCTAAAATAACTAAACGCAGTTGACCACCCATAACTTTCTTATCACGCATCATATTAAGGTTGAAGTCTTGGACAGTCATTAATCTCGGTGGAGATGTTGGAAGTCCACATCTTTTAAGCATAACTTTTAGTCTCTCAAAGTCAGTTTCCGAAATACCACCGAGTAAGACCGATAATCTCATTGCCATTAACATACCAACGGAAATTGCCTCGCCATGCACCCAATCTCGATATTGAAGAAAAGTTTCTATTGCATGTCCGAAAGTATGACCAAAATTCAAAATTGCCCTATGTCCTTGTTCAGTCTCATCTTGCGAAACAATTGATGCTTTTATTTGACATGACACACGAATAGCATAGGTTAATAAGTTCGAATCATGACTCAAAAGCCCATCTAAATTGTCCTCAATCCAATCAAAAAAACACTTATCAGCGATAAGTCCATATTTAATAACTTCAGATAAACCTGCTGCAAATTCTCTTTTAGGTAAAGTTTTTAGTGTCATCGTATCCGATATAACAATTGATGGCTGGTGGGATGCACCGATCATATTTTTACCTAGCGCATGATTGACACCAGTCTTCCCACCAACTGCAGAATCAACTTGCGCGAGTAAAGTCGTCGGCACTTGGAGGAAATTAATCCCTCGTTGATAAACAGCGGCCGCAAAACCAGCGACATCCCCAATTACTCCTCCACCCAATGCAACCAGAGTGGTAGTTCTATCATGCCGTCCCTTAAGCAAGGCAGAAAGAATAACATTTAGGCCCTCAAGGGTCTTAATGTTTTCTCCATCAGGGAGCACTATTTTGTCAACCTGAAAATCTTTGAAATTTTGAACAACCGTTTCGAAATATAAGCGCTCGACAATTTCATTTGTTACGACCATCAACCGGTGACCAAAAATATGGTCTGCAATTACTGCTTCCTCCATAGCATTGGGCCCAATGATTATTGAGTAACTTCGAATTCCCAAAGAAACGCATACTCTGCAACACTTTGATTCAGAACTTGATAGAGATTTATGCATTTCTTTTCCTTCACTAAGTAATTGTAATGCCTACCAGAGCTATTCACTTTTCAAAGTAATAAGTTTATTACCTACATCGCCAATATTTTTTCTGCAAGTTTCCTTACTGAATGAGAAAGCCTACCATGCCCAGAATTGATGACAATATCAGCGACTTGCCGATATAACGGATCTCTCTCCTCCAATAATTTTTCGATCACACTTTTCCGATCTGCTACTTGTAATAATGGGCGTTTTCTATCCTTTCGAGTGCGTTGATATAACTGTTGCGAACTGGCACTTAAATAAATCACTAACCCATGATCAAGCAGTAATCGCCTATTCTCCTCTCGCAAGACGATTCCACCTCCGGTCGCAATTACTGCGCTTGCGTTTTCTGAAATAAGCAATGAAAAAATTTTGGACTCTCGATCGCGAAACCCCTCTTCACCATCCATATCAAAAATCCACTGGATATTAGCTCCTGTTCGCGATTCGATTTCAGTATCGACATCCAGAAAACTCCGACGTAAAGTTTCAGCTAATGCCCTACCAACTGAGGATTTTCCTGACCCCATCGCACCTACTAAAAAGATATTCGCATCTTGCATTTTTAGCTCAAAAATTTAATATTTTCACCGATCATTCCAACTGCCCGTGCATACCATTTCGACCAAGCAATTTTAAAAAATATCTATCAAAATATAATGTAAATAAAAGGTTATGCGTGTTAAATGAACACATACACTTTATTATGAGCGTTTAATGATTTAAACCTGACAATTAAGCGTAGAGAAAAAAATTACTTTTTTAAACAGCACATCTATAATGTCGAAACACCGTAAAAGCTATAGATTACGTTATGCTGAAGTATAACAAATTTCTGAGTGCTATACTATTTGTAGGCCTGATTCTCTTTAGTAGTGGATTAATACTTACGTCTTGCTTGTATTTATACCTCAGTCCGAAGTTGCCCTCTGTTGAGGAACTCAGCGAAATCGAGCTCCAAATACCACTCCGCGTTTATTCCCATGATTTGAAAGTTATAGCAGAGTTTGGCGAAAAAAAACGGAGTCCCGTTTCGTTTGAAGAAATTCCAAACACTATGGTCAATGCATTTTTGGCAGCAGAAGACTCAAGTTTTTTTGAACATGGTGGCATCGCTATCTCTGGCTTGGCGAGAGCGGCTCTCGAGCTTGCACGCACAGGATCAATCCGCAGTGGAGGAAGCACGATTACCATGCAAGTAGCCCGGAATTTTTTTCTGACTAGAAAACAGGAATTTACCCGAAAATTTAATGAAATAATACTTGCCATCAAAATAGAGAAAGAATTTTCAAAAAAAGAAATATTATCCTTGTATACCAACAAAATATATATGGGAAATCGTGCTTATGGTGTCGGTGCTGCAGCGCAAGTGTATTATGGAAAGTCCCTAAATCAACTCAGTTTAGCTGAGACTGCCATGATAGCCGGCTTGCCTAAGGCTCCATCAAAATATAATCCCCTAGCCAATCCACAACGAGCCCTTCTAAGACGTGACTGGATACTGGGAAGGATGCTTGCCCTGGGAAATATTGATCAAGTAGAGTATCAAAACGCCATTAGCGAGTTAGATGAAGCTTCATATCACGGATCGTTATCGCAATTGGAGGCCGACTATGCGGCAGAAGTCGTCCGTCAAAAAGTAATCGAAAGATTTGGCAGAGAAGCTTACACAAAGGGATACAGCGTAATAACAACAATCGATTCTGATATGCAAGAAAACGCAGTTGAGGCTGTTCAGTCTGGAATATTAACCTACGACAAGAGGCACGGCTACAGGGGGCCGGAGAAAAGAGCGGTAGAGGCTACTGAATGGCTATCCACCCTGCGAAGTACACCTATATTCGGTAAATTACATCCTATGATTGTTGTTGAAACAAACGACGATTTCTGTGTCGTTCTTGATGCGGAGAATCAATTACACACAATAAGCTGGAAAGATAGCCTTCAGCACATCCGAAAATACAAAACAGTGAATGAGACATCCGACCCCATCAAATCGCCCAATGAAGTCTTCGCACCGGGCGACTTAATACGTCTTATTAAAACGAAAGACCAGGCCTGGGAACTAACGCAATTGCCAAGAGCGCAAGCTGCGTTTATTGCGCTGATCCCCAACAATGGGGCAATAACGGCGATGGTGGGCGGTTTCGATTATAAGCATAGTAATTTCAATAGGGTAACTCAAGCTACCCGTCAACCTGGATCTAACTTTAAGCCATTCATTTATGCAAGTGCTCTCAAGAATGGTTTCACTGCAGCTACTTTAATCAACGACGCTCCTGTAGTTTTTAACGATGAGAAGTTAGAAAAAACTTGGAGACCTGAAAATGACGGCGGAAAATTTTTTGGTCCCACACGATTACGTGAGGCTTTATATCGATCACGAAATCTTGTATCAATCCGGCTACTCCGCAGGCTCGGTATTGATCGAGCGCTTGAGGGGTTACAAGGCTTTGGATTTCAAACAGGAGATATGCCTCTCGACCTGTCGCTAGCGCTCGGCAGTCACGCACTCACTCCGTTAGAGATTGTCTCAGGTTATGCAGTTTTTGCAAATGGCGGATACCGTGTAACACCACACATAATTGGAAAAGTTATTGATCGAGACGGAAATATAATTTTTGCAACAGAGCCGTCTGCAGCGTGTCCAAAATGTTTAAAAGGACTTAATATAACCCCCGACACAGAAGTTTCTGAATTACTAAATGTCGATTTAGCACTTGAGAACTTATTCACCGAGCTTAGCAAGCGCCAAAAATTACAAAGTGACCGAGTCAACAAGCAAATGCTTCAACTTGCTTTAAAACGACCGATCGACTTAACCACTTCTCAAGCGCCCCAAGTCCTCGATCCTCAGACTGCCTTTATAATTGACTCAATTCTCAAAGACGTGATTCAACGTGGAACTGGAAGGAAAGCTAAAATTCTAGATCGTGAAGATTTAGGCGGAAAAACAGGCACGACTAATGGACCTCGAGACGCTTGGTTCTCAGGTTATTCACCAACAATTGTAGCAACGGCATGGTTAGGCTTTGATGATAATTCGATCATAGGTAAAAATGAGTATGGCGGTTCAGCGGCACTCCCAATATGGATTGAATTTATGGCAGATTCACTCAAAGATACTGAGCAAATACAAAAACTGCAACCGGGTGGACTAGTTCGTGTAAAAATCGATGAGGAAACAGGTAAAAGAATTGGTGCAAATCAAGAGGGGATTTACGAGTACTTTAAGAGTGATAAGGTTCCAGAATTATTACTAGGGACAGGAAGACTCCCTCTAGATCAGCAGAATCCAATCCCTGAAGACTTATTTTAAAGTTAATAAAACATTCCAACTTAAATCAGTATTCTTGGCCAGTCATAAGTGGTATCCCCAATGGCATAAAAAAAGGGATTCTTTAGGTCTGCCTTCGTGTTATAACCTAAAACTTTCAGTTCTTCGTCCAATATAGCACCACCGGCGGCTTCCAACACTGCCTGTGCGGCCGCAGTATCCCACTCACAAGTTGTTGAAAGCCGCGGATAAAGGTCAGCTTTACCCTCCGCAATCATACATATTTTGATAGAACTACCGATATTCTTGACCTCACAGGGTCCAATAAAGCGTTTAATTTTCTTTACTAATTCAATAGCTTTTGTATCTCCATGTCTGCGGCTCATCATGACCACCATTGGATTATTTTCCTCTGAAACAGACATCAAAGAACGACAATTTATTTCCTTCTGACCCAATGCGTCCCGCTTATACGCGCCAGCATTAGAACCGCCAAAATAGGTAATTCCTTGTACCGGAATATGGACTACTCCCATTATCGGTCTATGAGACTGTATTAACGCTATATTGACACTAAATTCACCGTTTCCGTCTAAAAACTCGGATGTGCCGTCCAGAGGATCCACAAGCCAATAGCGGTTCCAAAAAGCCCGACTTGCCGAATCAATTTCCTTTGACTCTTCCGATAATATTGGAGTCGTTGGTTCTAACTTTTCTAGTCCATCTAGTATAATTTGATGGGCGGAAAGATCAGCACAAGTCAGAGGAGTACCATTATTTTTCTTATACACATCGAAATCTCTCGATTGGTAAATTTCCAAAATTGACTCGCCTGCTACTGCCACAATTTCAAGGACTGAATTCATCAATCTCCAATCCATGCTTTTTCTCCTCACAAAAATCGTTTGGACATTTGTAAAACATCAATTACTAAGTCATAAAACCCTGGGGTATAATACGCTAGAAGAAGATGACTTTTCTAGATGGACCGCTATGTTAATTGATTGGAATTTTATTGATACCGTTTTTATCGACATGGATGGTACGCTGTTGGATCTTAATTTTGATAACGAATTCTGGACACGGCATCTTCCTTTGCGATGCTCAGAACTTTTAAACCAACCTTTAAGGGAAGTTCAAGATAAAATACGTTCTCTCCTTTCTGAGCATTTGGGAACTCTTAATTGGTATTCCACAAAATTTTGGTCTCAAGAACTTTGTGTCGATATCCTCGAGTTGAAAAGAGAAATAAGCCACCTCATAAAAGAACGTCCCGGCGGCATGTTATTTCTCAAGACCTTACTAAGCATGAATAAATCAAGGATTTTATTAACTAATGCTGACAGAGGAGATCTCAGAATAAAATGTTCAAAAACGGATCTGATTAATAATGTTGACTTGATAATTTCTTCACATGATTATGGTTTCCCAAAAGAGAGCACAAAATTCTGGGAACACTTGAGGCAAAATGTGAATTTTGATCCCCAAAAGGCACTTTTTATTGATGATTCCGAAGTTGTACTGCATTCGGCTAAAATATATGGTATTGCGTTTTTGACTGGCATCGAAAAACCAGATAGTAGGGCTAAAAAAAATAAATACTCAGATTTTGTTGCATTACAACACTTTGACGATTTGATAAGAGCGAATTAGAAACTTTTATTTATGGTAGTGAGAATCGATAAGTGGCTCTGGGCTGCAAGATTTTACAGAACAAGGTCGATGGCCAAAGCCGCCATAAACGCGGGGCACATAAAGATTAACGAGGAGAAAATAAAGCCAGGTAGAAAAGTTGAAATTAATCAATTTATCAGTATAAAACAACCTTTGGGCGAGAAAATTGTCTTAGTACTGGCGCTGAGCTCAAAGCGAAAAGGAGCTTCCGAGGCTCAAAATCTTTACTCAGAGACCGACAAAAGTCAAAAAAAGAGACAGGAATTAGTTGACGAAAAAAAAATCTCATTACTCTCCAATCCCACTGCCACTCGACCAAATAAAAAACAACGACGACAAATACATCAATTACGACAGCGCCCGTGACCTTTATGAAGACTCTCGAAAAGACATGTTATTAGATAATACTCTAACTAAATTTAGTTTCGATAACACTAATATTAATGGTCAAGTCGTGACATTATGCTCGCGCTACAGAGACGTCATCTCAACAAAAAAGTACTCCCAAGACGTTAGCCTACTACTTGGAGAATTTTTCGTTGCTGTTTGTTTACTTAGCGCAAGTCTTAAATACAATGGTCGGTTGATCCTTCAGGCTCACGAATTAAGGGGGATGGCAAGCATTATGGCTGAATGCAACTCGCGCAACGACATAAGAGGAATTGTGCGGGGTAATTTGTCAACTCTATCAAACCACGTGGATTTTTACGAGCTATTCAAAGAAGGTACTCTGAGACTCACTGTGGAGCCTGAATCTGGGAAACGGTATCAAGGAATAGTCCCAGTGAGTGGAAAGACGCTCAGTAATTGTTTAGAGTATTATTTCGAGCAATCGGAGCAACTAAAAACTAAAATAAAACTAGTGGCTAATATGGAGGCCGCGGCAGGCATACTGCTACAAAAATTACCGCAACAAACGCCAAATGAGCAATGCTCGCAAGATTGGATAGAAAAATCGATGCTACTCGAAACACTTCGCAAAGAGGAGCAAATTAAACTGTCTCACAACGATCAGCTTACCTCTTTGTTTCCAAATGATGCCGTCCGGATTCTGTCCATAAAAAATCCAAATTTTCGTTGCAGTTGCTCTCGAGAAAGAATTCTAAAAGCACTACATGCACTTAGTTACAAGGAAACGCAATCTATTTTTGAGGAAGGGGATTCAATCTCTGTAAACTGTGAGTTCTGCAACAAAAATTATGAATTTTGTAAAACGGAGTTTGAAAATCTACATAATTAACAATAGAAGAACTGTCTGAGTAATGTATAATCTGGGAAAAAATTTAAGGGTAAAAAGATTAGTCAGAAATGGGTTTCTGCGCTAAGGTTATCAAGTAAAGCTGTTGGGATGACTCAAGAAATATTTTTGCAAAGTTATCTCAAAGTCAAAAATACGCAAGCTATAAACTAAAAATGTCCAAAGCAATTTCACATCACGACTTAGGCGTAGCCAAATTAATAGAACTATCTTTAATTCGTAAAGAAGGGTGCCTGCTCGAAAATGGAGCTTTAAGCGTTTTAACAGGAAGTCGAAGTGGTCGCTCTCCACTCGATAGATTTTTTGTAGATGAGCCCACGACGGCCAAATCAATCGTTTGGGGAACAACAAACCAACGAATGAAAGAAAGTAAATTTGATTATCTCTGGGAAAAAGTTGAGCTCTATTTAAATCAACAAGAACACTTTACATCTCACCTTCATGTGGCGCAACATGAGGAACACTATCTACCCTTAAAAATAACAACACAAACTGCCTGGCATAATTTATTTGCCAGAAATATGTTCATAAGGACCAATCAATATAATCCAAAAAACAAACCTTGCTGGGAAATGCTTCATGCTTGTAATTTTGTTTGTGATACAGACACTGATGGGACAAGGTCTGAAGGTGTAGTGGCTATTAACTTCTCAATGAGACGAGTTCTAATCGCCGGACTCAGCTATGCCGGTGAAATAAAAAAAGCGATGTTCTCCGTACAAAATTTTCTCTTACCTGCACTTGGCGTAATGCCAATGCACTGCGCTGCAAATGTCGGAGATGACGGAAAAACCACTCTATTTTTTGGACTCTCTGGTACGGGAAAAACCACACTTTCTGCAGACCCGAAGCGTGCACTCATTGGAGATGACGAGCATGGTTGGGCCACGGGAAGTGTGTTTAACCTTGAGGGTGGGTGTTATGCAAAGACAATAAACCTAAGCAAAACAAATGAACCCATCATTTGGAATGCTATCCGATTTGGAGCCATTACTGAAAACGTATTTGTTAATGCCTCTACCCAACGTAATGCAGACTTCGATAATACCTCAATAACTGAAAATGGTAGATGTAGCTACCCGCTTGAACACGTGACCAAACGAAAAATAGAAAATCACTCCGGTGAACCAAATTATATAATCTTCCTGACGTGCGATGTAAATGGAGTGCTACCCCCTGTGTCATTGCTGAGCCAAGAGGCGGCAGCATATCATTTTCTAATGGGATATACCGCACGAGTGAGTTCGACTGAAATCGATAATGAAACAGGGATTTCCCCTACTTTTTCACCTTGCTTTGGGGCACCGTTTATGCCGAGAAAAGCAGAAATTTATGCTAACCTACTATTAAAGCGTATTGAACAATTTGGATCTGAGGTATTTTTAGTAAATACGGGCTGGTTTGGTGGATTTGGTGGACCGAACGGAAAAGGAAGTCGCTTTCCAATCCCTGTTACGCGCTCAATAGTATCTGCTATCGTCAACGGCAACTTAAGTAACATAGACACGATTCACCTAGAGATATTAAATCTTTACATTCCCGCCAATATTCCCGGAGTCGATAATCGGTATCTTAACCCCAAAACAACGTGGGTGGACTCTCAAGAGTATGATGTACAAGCCAGAAAGCTGGTCAAACTATTTATAAAGAATATGCACAATTTTCAAGTCTCAAGCACTATTTTGGCGGCTGGACCACAGCAAACAACTGGTGTCTGATTCCGCAAAAATAATCAAATGCAGATTTAAAAAACAGGAGCATTACAACTTAAAATTATCCTACAATGGTCAAAGCTGGGCCAAATAGCCTGTTAATCTCTCAGCATTTAGCATGAAATTAGACTTGTATTTTTCAGCCGCAATCTTTACCTCACTAATATTTACAGCCTTTCCTACCTGAATCACTCCAACCATTGCCATCATCGCATGAGGATCACATTGATATACATAAACACCCTCAATATCCAAAACCACACTTATATCTTGGTTCATTAGTCCGGTCCAAGACTCAGCACCAGGGGGTATCATCGAGTTAATTGTTGCAGAGTTATGCGACATATCAACCGCTCTAAAGTGAATAGTATCGCCCTTAGACACTCTAATTACCGCTGGATCAAAAATCATATTGCCTCCATCACCGGTGTTTAACATCTCCACAACATGCTCATTTCCCTGTGACAAAGCAACTTTGTCTACACTCATCTCGGGAGAAACAGCACTTCTTTCCTGAATAAGGTCCTCAACTTTTACAACTGAACCCACCGGTGCAATTCGCTCTGCAATCATAGTTTTTTGTTTTTCCGTGAGCGGGTCTTTATCTCCCCCAAACCCACACCCAGCAAGAAAGAATAATAAAACAAAATTGTTCAGAAGAACAATTCGACTAGACATCCAAACCTCCAAATTGCTTCAGTAAAACTTAAGAAATAGTATACAGTATTTTAAGATGCAAACTGATGATTAACACATTCAATTTTATGCTTAAGATAGTGGTCTAATGCCTACCGCGTCTCGGAGATCTTCGATCATTATTTTCGATTCAGCGCGCGCTTTCTGTGCCCCTTTATTCAAAATAAATTCTACTCTTTCCGGATTTTTCAATAGCTCATAATAACGTTCCCGAGGTGATTCAAGTTTAGTATTGATTAAATGAAATAATTGCTTCTTCGCTTCCCCCCAGCCAATACCTTGCTCAAACTTTTCTCGCATTTCCTCTATTTGTTGCCGACTTGCAAATGCCCTCCAAATATGGAAAACCGTAGAAGAATCTGGATCTTTGCTTTCTCCAGGTTCCAAAAGATTAGTCTTTATCCTGTTGATGGATTTTTTAAGTTGTTTCTCCGAGAGAAACAAAGGTATACTGTTGTTATAACTTTTGCTCATTTTACGACCATCCAAACCCCTTAAAAGGGATGCATCTCTGTCTACTTCCGCCTTGGGCAACACAAAATGTTTTCCAAATCTATAATTAAACCGCTGAGCAATATCTCGTGCCATTTCAACATGTTGCACCTGATCCCGTCCAACCGGCACCTCATGCGCATTGAACATCAATATGTCCGCCGCCATTAGTATGGGATATCCAAATAATCCCATACTAATGGCAAAATCCTCGTCCTCTCCAATATCAATATTTCCCTGCACTGCATGCTTGTATGCATGTGCTCTATTCATTAAACCTTTTGCTGTCATGCAGGACAAAAACCAAGTCAGTTCTTGAATTTCTGGAATATCTGATTGTCTATAAAAAGTCACTTTTTCCGTATCAAGACCAAGTGCCAGCCATGTCGCAGCCACCTCTAACGTAGACTGATGCACCAAGTGAGGATTCTGCGTTTTAATTAACGCATGATAATCCGCCAAAAAAAAATACGCATTGTTAGACTCAGATTCGCTGGCAAGAATCGCCGGTCTAATGGCTCCCACATAATTTCCTAAATGCGGTGTTCCAGAGGTGGTTATACCTGTAAGAACGCGTTTCTTGCCGGAAAAATTAGGCATATTCTAATGCTATCCTAAACTGCAACTGGGTTCGGGAAATTGAAAAATTTCTCTAATGCTTGCCCCAAATAAACTGGATCTTTTACACCAGCTGTTTCTCGACACGAGTGCATAGCCAGCTGCGGTATTCCAACATCAATTGTAGGTATCCCCAAGCGAGCCGATGTGATAGGCCCTATGGTACTGCCACAAGCTAAATCACTTCGAGAGACAAAAGTTTGAGTTGGCACACCAGCATCCAAGCATATCTTTTTAAAAATACTTGATGTTAAACTGGTCGTCGCGTATCTCTGTTTGGCATTAACCTTTATAACCGGGCCTCTATTCAAGACCGGCTGATGCCACATATCGTGTTGTCTCTTGTAGTTTGGATGAACGGCATGGGCATTATCACATGAAACAAACATAGAACTTGTCAAAACGCTACTTAGAGGCCTATTTACAAAAATTCTTTCAAAGACCGACTCTAAAAAGGTGCCTCCAGCAGCGTTGGCAGAGATACTCCCTACTTCTTCATGATCATTACAAACAAGTGCGCAAAAATGCTTTGAGTCCGCTTGAGTCAAAGCCTCAACTCCTAAAAAACAACTTAATAAGTTATCCAACCTGCCCGAAGAAAAAAATTCGTTCTGTAATCCAAGCTCCATCGCCCCCATAGAATCATATAGATATAACTCATAATCAATTATCATTAACTCCGCGTTGAGACATTCTTTCTGGAGGACCTCTCTGAGATCTTGATTTGTGTTTAATTGGAGCACAATGGGTGAGAGATCTGTTTGCGGGTTGATAGAACGATTCTTATTGGCCTCTTTATCGAGATGTATTGCCAGACTGGGAATGAAAGCTACAGGTCTTTTTAAATCTATGAGATGAGACGACAATTTCCCCTCACTTGATTGGCAAACAACACGGCCCGCAATGGATAAATCGCGATCAAACCACGGATTCAGAAGTGCACCTCCATACACTTCTACTCCCAATTGTAAAAACCCATTTTCCCTAATTTCTGACTGAGGTTTAACCATTAAAGTGGGGCTGTCTGTATGAGCCCCGACCACCCGCGCGCCGAACTCAGATGGATCGCTTTCTCCTACTATAAAAGCAATTAATGTGGATTGGTTACGAGTGACAAAATATTTGCCACCCTTGTGCAGACACCAATTTTCTGTTTCAGAAATATGAGTGAACCCTGCTTTTTCCAGAATTTGAGACATCTGTAGGACCGCATGAAAAGGAGTCGGCGAGTGATCCAAAAAATTGTACAACCTTTGATTCAACTGTTTTATTCTCATATCAAAATCCATTTCAAGCTAATACATCCCAACAAAAAATAATACGCTCCCAAGTACAAATCGATAAATTACAAAAGGTATCATTCCGATGCGTTGAATGAAAAGTAAAAAAACACCTATGCAAAAATAAGCACTAATTGCTGAAACAATCACCCCAATAAGTATTGGTAGCAATGGTGTTTCCTCCCCGAATGATTGCGTTGATTTGTAAATACCACTTAAAAAAATTATTGGCACAGCCATCAAGAAGGAAAAGCGAGCCGACGCATCTCTGGAATAACCTAGTGCCAGTGCCGCGGCCATTGTTACCCCAGATCTTGAAGCTCCAGGTACCAACGCACAAATTTGCGCGCACCCCACCAGTAACGAATCTCGCCAACCTAAACTTTCTAACGGTGCGACTTTGTTTCTCGAAATATCTGCCAATCCCAGTAACAGTGCAAAAAAAACAGTCGCAGATGCCACCACACTCAATGAGCGGAAGTGCATTTCAATAAAATCACTAAAAACCCAGGCAATCACACTCGCAGGTATCGTTGCAACAAACAATTGCCAAGCTAAAATCGCATCCCCATTTACTTGCCTCTTAAAAATACTAGCTAACCAAGAAATAGTTAAACTAGTTAAATCTTTTCGAAAAAAAACAATCACTGCAACCAAGGAGCCCATATGAACAGAAACATCAAACGCCAGACCTTGATCAGCCCATCCTAAAAGATGGCTTGTTAATATCAAGTGACCCGAACTGGATACGGGTAAAAACTCCGTAATTCCTTGAACAAAAGCCAAAAAAAAAGCTTGAAAAATATCCATTAGTATTAATCCTATTTATCTTTTAGATTTGGACCATATTTTATTTTCCCTTAAATAGGTGAGTTCAATGTCTCCTATTTTATCCGCTTTTTTACTAGGGTCGTCCGCAAGAACTATGACATCAATGGCATGAGGACAAAGCTCTAAAAAAGAGTGAGCATAATTAACGCAATTAATGTTAGTCTCATCATATAAGACATCCACATCTCCCACTACAATTTCAGGTTTTCGATCTCGGATCAATCGCTTCGCCGCAGCTATTTCCATTAAACAGACTGCAATTTCGTTTGACCAGAAATTTCCGTCCCACCTAAAACCTCCAAGCGCACATTGACCCATGCGGGCGTTCAACAAGGAAATGACTAATCCTTTTCCAGTTTCCTCAATATGCGTCCTTCGGTAAGTAGCAGCAAGAACCTCCAATGTACATAGCGGAATGACTGGGAGATCTCTCGCGTAAGCTAGTCCTTGTATAACAGAAAAACCGACTCGAAGCCCCGTAAATGATCCAGGACCAATTGTCACAGCGAGGCGCTCGATCATTGAAAACGAAACTTTTGCCTCCTTTAAAACATCCCCAACCATACTAATGATTTTCTCACTGTGGGAACGTGGTTCTTTAGAATAACGAAAAAAAGTTTTGCTACCATCGCAAACAGCAACCGAGCAGGCGGCAGTTGCTGTTTCTACTGCTAATATCATTTTTAACTCCAGCACTGTGAGGAAGAGGTAAAAGGGGGTTAGCCAATACTATTGCGACATCTGAGAGATTAACGTGTCATCCTAGTTGATGTTTAACGACACGTTTTGTAACGAAACCCGTCATAGATCACCGTAAAAGTACTTCTCGTATCTGATGCTGAACAAAATCTAGAGCGCCAGTGCCCTCTACAGATACAAAGCAAGGCGCCTTCCCAGAACCTTCGCTAGTTATTCCTTGATAAAATGCTACTAGAGGCTTAGTCTGCTGACGATAAACTTTGAGACGTTTTCGAATCGTATTCTCTTGGTCATCCTCGCGTTGAATCAACCGTTCGCCAGTCTGGTCATCAAGTCCCTCAATTTCTGGCGGGTTATGAATTACATGATAAATTCGTCCCGAACCTTCATGCACCCTCCTTCCTCCCAGCCGAGCCACTACTTCGTCATCACTTACGGAAATTTCTATTATAAACTCGATATCCACCTCGGCAGCCAACATCGCTTTAGCTTGGGGGATAGTTCTGGGAAACCCATCAAAAAGAAAACCATTAGCGCAATCTGGAAGGGCTATCCTTTCTCTCACCAACTCAACAATTATTTTGTCTGAAACTAATCCTCCCGACGTCATTATGTCTTGCACTCTAAGGCCTAAATCGGTCCCTGCCTTTACAGCAGTCCTTAACATGTCACCTGTCGATATTTGCGGAATACCGAAATGATCAACTATGTACTTTGCTTGAGTACCTTTTCCCGCCCCTGGAGGACCTAATAAAATAACTCTCATATTGCTTAATACCTTTTTTTGGCAGAAACCATTAAACACAAGGGAGTTCAACACCACGTCTGTTTTTATATGCGCTCTAGAAACTAATCTGAGTTCAAAATCACAATACACCGATTAGATATTGCAGACAAGAAATAACAATTCAGTGATCTTTTATGACATCATTTTTATTTAACTTTGCCCGTTGCCAAAGCACCTCCAGATCGACACTAGTGAGCGTTTTCAATCCCTTCGCTTCGCACAAGGCTTCCACTTTGGAAACCCTAGTGACAAATTTAGCGTTTGCTTTCCGGAGAGCCTGCTCAGAATTAATATTTAAATGTCTCGCTAAATTAACACAACTAAATAATAAATCTCCAAATTCCTCCTCTACAGACGCCTGATCACCCTCTTTCATAGCGCCCTCTAATTCACTTAGCTCCTCTTTGATTTTCGTGAAAACCTTGTCAATATTATCCCAATCAAATCCAGCTTTAGCCGCCCGTTTTTGGATTTTTTCGGCTCTGGCCAAAGCCGGTATTGCGATAGGGATATTTGACAAGAGTCCATCCTGTCCTTTTCTGACGCGCTCAGCTAACTTAATTTCTTCCCATTTCGCTGAAATCTGTTGTAAGCAGTGGTCATCTCCATCAATTCTTTTAGAGGCAAGAGTGCCATCGGGGAAAACATGAGGATGACGCCTCACTAGTTTAGCAAGTAATTCTGCGGCCACTTCGTCAAAATCAAAGAGCTGCTTTTCGTCAGCTAACTTACACATGAAGATAACCTGAAATAATAAGTCTCCCAACTCCTCCTTTAAATCCAGATAATTATTTTTCTCCACCGCATCTACAACCTCATACACTTCCTCTAGTGCAAATTTAACGATGGTATGTAAATCCTGATTGATATCCCATTCACAACCAAGATCAGGATCTCGGAGCCGATCAATTAAATAAAAAAGATCGTTTAAGTCAAATTTTTTCATATTTATCTAATTTTTTAGAAATGTTAAATTCCTCGCTAAGATACTGCCATGGCATAAGCGATAGCATAACGTCGTTCATCACTCATACTCAGAAGAATCTGAGTCGCTCCAAAACTCTCCAATAAACTTCCAGCCCTCTCTGATAAAATCACAAATGGCGCACCTTTTCGATCATTTGCAACACTTATATCCTGAAAACTTAAGCCCCCAGAAATACCTGTCTTCAGAGCCTTTGAGATGGCCTCCTTCGCCGCAAAGCGGCGCGCCAAAAATCCTTCAGCACAACCTATTCGGTGCCATTCACTTATTTCACTTTGAGTTAGTGTGCGTTCGACAAAACGTCCACCGTACTTCAAAAGTACACTTTTAATTCTTTCAATTTCAACAATGTCTATTCCTATAGATACAACCATTTTTTTCCGTCCATACATAAATACAAAAAAAGCTAAGAAGCTAAGAACGTCTTGTAAAGTTGTCGACTATGCAAAGGCTTCCCATTAAGACGGAAGTCTATCGTCTTCCTCAAAATTATCCGTGCAATTAATAACACCTCGCGCTTCTCCCAACATCCTGCATGCAACTCAAGCAAATACTTACCCAGAAACAAGTTGTCAGAAAAGTCATCTTTTAATACCCTACAAAGACCTGATGCAGGATTGAATTTATAAAAGTTGCCAGGGTCTACTCTTTCGCCACTTTGAGCATCAACATCTAATAAAAGACCAAAGCCAAGTTCTCTTAATAAATGCATCTCAATTTCTCGCAACCGAGTTTCATCAGAACCAGTCAATATCAAAGAGCTTATAAAATCTCTGTAGGCCACATAGAAACTATCCATATGCTCTTGAGAATCAACTAGACGATAAATTAATTCGTTCAAGTAAAGCCCGTGATAGAGGGCTTCTCTATCTAAAAACACTGGTGGTTGCAATAATTCTGCACTCGTAAGTATTTTTAAATCATTTCTCCCATACCAACATAAACTATATTCAGAATGAGGAAATAGCGATTTCGTACGCCCATTTTTACGGTTCCCTCTAAAGCCTTTAGCAATACACTTTAGCCTTCCATANTCACATGTTAAAAGATCGACAAGAAGACTACTCTCACTGAATGGTTGAGTATGCAAAATAAAACCAAGTTGTTTTCGAAATCCCTTCACTTAACAATTATCCAAGTAACCGAGGCTTCTCAAAACCCTCTCATCATCTGACCACCCACTGCGAACCTTAATCCAAGTCCTCAACATGACTTTGGAATCAATTAAGTCTTCAATATCAAGGCGGGCACTTTTGCCTATTTCTTTTAAGCGCTTACCTCGATCACCAATAATAATTTTTTTTTGACCCTCCCTCTCCACTAAAATAAGTGCGTCAATATGGGTGACACTCGCTTCGGCATAAAATGCTTCAATTTCTACAGTAACTTCATAAGGTAGTTCAGCTCCCAGTTTTCTGGTAATCTTTTCCCGGATAATTTCGCTACATAAAAATCGTTCATTACGATCGGTTATCTGCTCTTGATGAAATAGGTGCGCACTAATTGGAATAAATGGCTTAATCGAGGACATCAATCTAGAGAGATTAATTTTGCGGAGCGCGGATACAGGTATTAACTCTTTAGGCTTACATTTATGAGATAAGAATTCTAACTGAGGTAATAAGAGCTCTTTATCTCTTAATATGTCGATCTTATTAAGTACCACAACGAGTGGGGCTTGACTACTCTGCAGGTATTTTGCAACATATTCGTCCTCAATGCCCCACTCTAAGCGATCAACAACGAAGACCACCACATCCACATCATGCAGAACGCTAATTGCCGTCTTATTCATCACTCGATTAATTGCACGATCTCGACTCACATGGATACCGGGGGTGTCAACAAAAATCATCTGTATCGCTCCCTCTGTATAAATACCCAAGAGAGTATGCCTGGTTGTCTGGGGTTTCCTAGAGGTAATACTCAACTTTCTTCCTAGGATATTATTGAGGAGCGTTGACTTGCCCACATTTGGACGCCCAATTATTGCGACATAGCCACACTGTCTAGTTTTTGCGGTCATTACGTTTCTCCTATTGCAATAAGAAGTTTTTCCGCAACGATTTGTTCTGCTTTCTTTACGCTACTTGCTGAGGCTTTAGCTTCGATATCAATTGACGAAAGAACACATTCAACAGTAAACAATCTTCTGTGAGCCTCACCTAACGTATCTATTAGGCGATAATAAGGTAGCGGTTGTCCCTTTTTTTGCAACCATTCTTGTAATTTAGTTTTTGAATCTTTGGGTGGATACTCGTATGACACTTTAATCAATTCTTTTTCAAACCACCTCAAAACGCAATCGCTGGAAGAATCTGCACCAGAATCAATGTAAACAGCCCCGATAATTGCCTCAACAGTATCACCCAAAATTGAATCACGCTTTTTCCCGCCAGCTTTCATCTCTCCGGGACCCAGCAACAGGCAGCTGCCCAAATCAAATCTTTTTGCCACACCGGCCAAAGATTCCGCGCGAACTATCTGCGCGCGCATACGACTCATCTCACCTTCTCTCAACTGCGGATAATGTCGATATAAATAATTGGCAATTATCGAACCAAGAATTGCATCGCCTAAGAACTCAAGTCGCTCATTATTCTGTGCGCCAAAACTCCGATGGGTGAGGGCCAACGCCAAAAGCTGTTGGTCAGAGAAAACATAATCAAGTCTCTCCTCAAGTAATCGTTTTTGCGCCAATTCTGCACGCTCCANTTCACGGGTCATAACACGGGCCTTTGCCGGTTATTAGCATTCAACGCTTTATTAATTTCCATTATGATTGGGTTTTTTAATTAAGCCAACCTACCCTGCTAAAGCTGGGCAAACTAAGAAATTCATCCCAAAACATCCATCGCGCAAAAGCTTTACCTACCAAACGATCCTCAGGAACTGGCCCCCAAACTCGACTATCACTCGAGTTATCACGGTTATCACCCAACATAAAAAAATGGCCCTCAGGCACTATCGCTGTATAATTCAAGCTTAAACGACTAGGAATTAAGCGTTTTTGAATCTTGTGCTCAGACTCCGAAAGTCGCTCATTCATGATAATATGGTTGGCCGTCGCAATATCTCCCGAAATCTTTTGTGAGACTTGCTGTCCGTTGATATAAACAACTCCTTCAATAATGCGTACCTCATCACCAGGCAATCCTATCAATCTCTTAATAAAGTACCTATCATCATGCGGAGGAAAAAACACCATCACATCACCTCGTTTTGGCTGGGCAAAATCATAGAATTTGTAACGCAAAACCGGAAGTCTTAAACCATAAGCAAATTTATTCACCAGAATAAAATCGCCAACCAACAAGTTGGGAACCATTGATTTAGATGGTATCTGGAAAGGTTCGACGATGAATGACCGTAATAACAAAACTACACCAAGCACTGGCGCCATTGATGCGAAAAACTCAATGACACCATCTTGTTTTTTTACGACGAAATAATTAACAATCCAGAAGATCGCTGTGAGCATAAACAGCACAGAAAGTATCAATTCAAAGTTAAAATTCACTATTAATCATCTCAAGGTTAAACCCATATTTAAGTTTTCAAAACAGCGAGAAAAGCATCCTGAGGGATCTCCACGCTCCCAACTTGTTTCATACGTTTCTTCCCCACCTTCTGTTTTTCTAAGAGCTTTTTCTTCCTAGAAACATCTCCTCCATAGCATTTCGCCGTGACATTTTTTCGTAATGCTTTTACTGTCGTTCTGGCGATAATATGTCCTCCAATGGCCGCTTGAATTGCCACGTCAAACATTTGTCGAGGAATCAACTCCTTCATTTTTTCGGTGAGCACTCGGCCCTTACGAGACGACTCTGTGCGGTGTACAATCGCTGCGAGTGCATCAACCCGATCACCATTAATCAAAACATCAAGTCTCACCAGAGGCGCTGGATCGAATCGTAAGAAATTATATTCCAATGAGGCGAAACCGCGACTAACCGATTTCAACCGATCAAAAAAATCCATTACAACCTCGCTCAAGGGCAATTCATAGTGAATAGCAACTTGTCCACCTACATATTGCAGATCAACTTGCACACCACGTTTTTCTGTACATAGTGAGATTACGTTCCCCACGAATTCCTTCGGNACGAGGATATTTGCATCACAAATTGGTTCACGCAATTCAACCAAATGCGTCGGATCAGGAAGATCGGATGGATTCGAAATTCGGAATTGCCCACCCCTTCTGGACAATACCTCATAAACCACCGATGGAGCAGAGGTAATCAAATCAAGTCGATATTCGCGCTCAAGTCGCTCCTGTATAATCTCCATGTGTAACATACCCAGAAAGCCACAACGAAATCCGAATCCTAACGCATCAGAACTTTCTGGCTCATAAAACAAAGAGGCATCATTAACCGCCAATTTTGAGAGTGCATCACGGAAATCTTCAAAATCAGCTGAATCGACAGGAAACATTCCCGCGTACACTTGTGGTTTTATTGTTTGGAATCCGGGTAACGATAATACATCAGCGGTATTGTAGTGAGTCAAAGTATCACCTACAGGAGCTCCTTTAATATCTTTGATGCCTGCAACCATGAAGCCTACTTCTCCAGCTTTAAGCACACTCTTCTCGAGTCGCTTTGGGGTAAACACCCCAACGCTATCAACAATGTGTGCACGTCCGAGAGATTTGGCAATAATTTTGTCCTTTACACAAAGTGAACCCTCCATTACGCGAACCAAAGAGACAACACCCAAATAGCTATCAAACCATGAGTCAATAATCAAGGCCTGCAATGGATTTTTAACTGAGCCTCTGGGGGGAGGAACTTTTAGAACTAACTGCTCCAATACATCCACAACACCCAAACCACTTTTTGCACTGCAATGAATTGCCTCACTGGCATCAATGCCAATGATATCCTCAATCTCTAAGACAACCCGCTCCGGCTCAGCTTGGGGCAGATCCATCTTGTTAAGAATAGGAAGAACTTCCAAGCCCTGATTAATAGCTGTATAACAGTTGGCTACAGACTGAGCTTCAACGCCTTGCGCTGCATCTACAATCAGCAATGCCCCCTCACATGCGGCAAGAGACCTTGATACTTCATAAGAAAAATCAACATGTCCGGGTGTATCAATAAAATTGAGTTGATAGTATTTTCCGCCCACACTCTTATATGAAAGCGTAACACTTTGGGCTTTGATTGTAATACCCCGTTCTCTTTCTATATCCATAGAATCGAGAACCTGGGTGTCCATTTCCCGCTCACTTAACCCACCACAAAGCTGAATAAATCTATCAGCAAGCGTCGATTTCCCGTGATCAATGTGAGCAATTATAGAAAAATTACGAATAGAGGTCAGTTCTGACACGTGTGTTAGTCATCCACTTGTCTATATCTATAGTTTAACTTATTTGTAGCCTCGTTACCAAAACAATGGCGTAATATCATCAATCTCGATATTCGCGGCTTATCATTCTTCGATCTCTATCGTCCTGAATATTGCAGTTCCGCGTCGAACAAACCTAATGGCAACTGGTCGATTCTTCGGCATTTCTTCCACCACCTTATTGTACTGCTTAGAATCTGAGATTCTCATTTTTCCTAGCTGAACTATAATATCACCTTGCTGTAATCCTGCGATTGCAGCCGAAGATCTTGGCGCAATATATTGAATAACCACACCATTTAAAATATCGTCGGGGATTTCTAATTTTTTGACATCTTCTACTATCAAGCCAAGTCTATCTCCATTGTTGTNGGCTGTTGATATTTGCTCCCCAATCGATTCATCTCCATCCAGAGAGGCCACTGTAACACTCAATTTTTTAATTTTTCCGTCTCGCACAATTTCAACCGGAACACGACCACCGGGTGCCACTTGCCCAACAAGTGGAGGTAAATCACTGGACTCAATAACTGCTTCTCGATTAAAACTTATTATGACGTCGCCCGGCATTATTTGGCCCATGTCAGCGGGACTATCAATCTCCACCGCACTAACAAGAGCTCCCTTTGCTTCCTTTAAGCTTAAAGATCGTGCTAGTTTTTGATCCACATCTTGAATAGCAACTCCCAGCCATCCTCTATCCACCTTACCCGTAGATTTTAATTGTTGAACTACATCAAGCGCCAATTTTGCCGGAATCGCAAAAGAAAGCCCAATGGAACCGCCTGATCGCGAATAAATTTGTGAATTAATACCTACAACCCTACCTGACAAATCAAAAAGTGGTCCTCCAGAATTACCAGGATTAATGGCTACATCAGTCTGGATAAAAGGAACATAATTTTCATTTCTTTCAGTGGGAATACTCCGCCCCATCGCACTCACGATGCCAGCAGTTACAGAATAATCCAATCCAAAAGGCGATCCAATTGCTAAAACCCAAGCCCCCACTCTCAAATTGTTTTCCGTGGCAAACTCAAGAGTTGGCAGATCACTACCATTAATTTTTAGCAGTGCTAAATCCGATCGACGATCTGAACCGACCATTTCAGCTTCAAACTCTCGCCTGTCCGCAAAAGATACTCGGATTTTGGTCGCACGTTCCACCACATGATGGTTAGTAATTATGTAGCCATCCGAAGAAATGACAAACCCCGACCCCATAGAAGCCCTGTCAGGTCTTTCTCTTAAATTTCGCTGTTGCTCTAACAATTCACGAAAAATATCAGGTAAATTACCACCATAAGGTTGCGATTTTAGGGCACTTTCTCCACTAAAGGATACATTGATTTTTACAACCGCTGGAGCTACCCTTTCAACGAGTTCGGTAAAGTCTGGGAGTGACGCGACAGACTTTGATAGGGTAATACCAGTCAACAATACAGTAAGGCAAATCTTCACTAACATTTGAGACCCTCTTTAATTAGCATGTATTTACTAAGCTTAGCTTGTTTCTAATCCTCTTTTCCAATCGAAACCAATCAACAATAAGGCATTATTTTCTCACAGAAGCCGAAGTTTTTTTAGGTTTCGATCCCTCCCCAAAGGATACATATCCGACAGAACGGGACGCATAATTCTGTGCTTTGAGAGGTTTTCGAGAGAAACGCTCGAAGTATACATATCCACGCTGGAAGTTGGCAAAAACTCAACCTATTGATGCCCTGATTAACTCCGACTCAAATGTCAGCTCGCCATTAAAGGCATTTCGATAATAAAGGTTCGTCATCACTGCCGCGTTCCCTAAATTTAGGGTCAATTAAAATCCAACCCGTCATCCAAAATATACCTGATAAACCACTCTTTCAACCAATGAGTGAGCTATTACTGAATTCGGCGCTGGTTTAAATAAAAGGGCGCCTAAGTCCTGAATAGAATCCCATGAATGCGAAATACCCCTAAACAAATATTCTCTATCGATCTTGGGACAACTCCCTATAATGCGTTTCAAAATAGTTATGTCACCGTCAAATTTCAAAACTTATACGAATTTCGTGTGTAAGGCGGTTTAACTGTACTCCGTCCTGCTCAGCCAAAAGGTCACAATTCGCCATTATTCGCTACTGACAAGAAGATCTTGAATGATGGTCTTTAAACGTTAAGTCCAATTGTTCGTATTCGAGATTTTTATCTCGCTGAATATGACTGGTGACCGTTCAATGCATCCTATTTAAGCACACTACGTCCACATGTTGATGATCTTAAAAGGTGCGATTTATTATTCTGTCAATCCCTCATTTTCCCTAATATCCGAGTAGAACTTTTAGTTGACCACCGACAAACTGCTTTATGGAGGCAGCTTGCAATCTAATATTTTTTTTACGCTTTACAATAAAAATGTGCACCACCAAAAATGCCAATAACCATAAAATCATAATAAAGCAATAAATACTATGTGCGCCCATGACGGAGTTAAAAGACTCTGCGACTAATGGAAACCGCAAATTCTTAAGGCTATCGCGCTTAATTTAGTTAGGTATAACTTTCGTCTTGTTAGGTTTCACAAACGTTGGCTTGCCATCACGACCAATATGCATAGACTGAAGATAATATTCGGAGATCTTCCGATCAATATGATCACGAATTCTATCATCCTGAGATAGCCTGATATCGAGTGTAACCTTTAGTTCCGGATTACTAATTATACCAGTGCTTACAGTCTGAACATTGATGTTCGGTTTAAATCCAGCAGGAAATTGTGCCGCCGGACCCGTATTAAGCTGTGAACTGTATGACTCAACTTTCACATTGTGAGAAGTTTGTTTAAACCTATCAGTATTGTTGTAATGTTGGACACCAAATATTGTTAACATGGCGACCGACGCAGCCACACCAAACTGAAGCATTGCTTCTGAAAATTTATTTGACCCGATCAAATTGCGTACTGGTTGGTTTTTTAACGCAACTATCACATCACCACTCACATCCAATCCGATATCAAACGTTTTATTTCGGACGCTGTCGGACGCAATATGATAACGACGCCATAGTTCTCTCACCTCCCTGGCACTTTTGCCATCCATAGCCGTCAGAATCCTTTGCACTTCAACTTCATTAGCTTCGCCGTCTACCAACGCACAAAGATCCTTGCGACACGTATCAGCCAAATTAATCTTATTTTCCCTCAAGTCCAATAGCCTCCAACATTGTGTGCTAGTTACTTCGACACCAAATTCCAGAAAACGTTCAAATCATTCTTTATCTACCACTCAATAATGCAGTTATTTTCTCGTCAAGGATCTCACGAGCCCGAAATAAGCGCGATCGCACAGTTCCTGTCGGACACCCCATTATTTTAGCTATCTCCTGGTAGCTCAAGTCTTGATTTTCGCGAAGGGATATTACAGATCTTAGATTCTCTGGTAATTGTCTTACCGTTTCTTTTATTATTTGATTTAACTGTTCGCAGAATAGAATATCGTCAGGTGTATTAGTATCGTGTAATTGATAAAAATTGTTGTAATTTTCCGCATCAGATAATTGAATATCAGATGTAGGTGGCCGACGACTTCTTGCAACTAAGTGATTTTTTGCCGTATTTAATGCAATGCTGTGTAACCAAGTGTAGAACTGACTATCACCACGAAATGCCGGTAAGGCTTTATATGCCTTAATGAAAACTTCCTGGGTTAAGTCATTTAACTCATCTCGATCCTTTACAAAACGCGTCAAAGAATTTTGGACTTTTTGCTGATACTTGATCACCAGCAACTCGAATGCTCTCTTGTCTCCCTCTTTAGCTCTCGACAAAAGCTGACAGTCTGTTACATTTGAGAAGGTGTGTTCTATCATGAAGTGGCAACTAAATAAAAATCACCCCTTACGATACCGGAGACTTCACTCCTCCGCTAGGGAAAACTCCTATGGCGATAAAGCCGTTACGTTATAATTACTGCAAGATTTCTAAAAAATGTTATTACCATGAAAAACTTATACTATGATGTGCTTGTGATTGGGAGCGGTACCGCTGGACTAACCCTCGCTTTGCATATCGATCAAAATAAACGTGTAGCTTTAGTAAGTAAATCAACACTTAAAGCGGGTGCCTCGTGGCTGGCTCAAGGTGGAATAGCCGCTGTGTTTGATAAGAACGATAGCAAAGCTCTTCACATGACTGATACTCAAGTGGCTGGTGCTGGTTTGTGTCACAATAATGCAGTCGAATTTGTCATCAATAATGGCCCTCAAGCCATTCATTGGCTAATAAACCAGGGAGTAAACTTCACCTTACAGGACGACCAAAAGCAATTTCATCTTACTCAAGAGGGCGGACACAGTCATAGACGAATTCTTCACAGCGCCGACGCAACTGGGCGTTCAGTCACAGATGCACTAGTGCACCAAGTAATTTCAGCACCGAATATAGACATTTTCCAAAATCATCACGCCATAGATCTCATCACAAAAACTAATCGAATGGTTAAAGATATAACTTGCGTTGGCGCTCATTTGCTGGATATAAAAGAAAACAAGATAGTTACCTTCTCGGCTCACAATGTGGTTTTAGCTACTGGAGGTGCAAGTAAATGCTATTTGCATACTAGTAATCCTGATGGAGCAAGTGGAGATGGTATAGCCATGGCATGGCGAAGCGGTTGTCGAGTTGGTAATCTGGAATTTAACCAATTCCACCCTACTTGTCTGTACCATCCAAATNCTGACTCATTTCTAATAACGGAGGCTTTGCGCGGTGAAGGTGCGAAACTACTGCTACCTGAGGGAAGTCGTTTTATGCATCTGTACCACGAAAAAGCAGAACTAGCGCCTCGCGATGTGGTTGCTAGAGCGATAGATCAAGAGATGAAAAATCTAAAGTGTGACTGCTTATACCTCGATATTAGTCATCAACCATCGAATTTTATCATTGAAAATTTTCCCACCATCTACAGACATTGTTTAGCACTTGACATAGATATCACCAAAACATCAATACCCATTGTTCCAGCAGCTCATTATACTTGTGGGGGCATAGTGGTAGATATGAATGCCCAAACAGACCTCATTAATCTTTTTGCGATTGGCGAGACTGCATTCACTGGTCTCCATGGCGCTAACCGAATGGCTAGTAATTCACTACTTGAGTGTGTTGTCTATGCACGAGCGGCCGCAAGCTTCATTAATCAAAATGTAACTCCTTTTCGCCATCCAAATAAGAGACCAAGGCACAATTTTGAGAAGCCGCAAGCAATGAATCAAGATGCTTTCGTTGACGAAAATATGGCGATTTTACGTGTGCTTATGTGGAACTGTGTGGGTATCGTGCGATCTGATGTCGAATTAAAGAGAGCAAAATTAGAGGTACAGAAACTTAAAGAGAAAATTGATACGCGTTTTCAACGAAGTCATATAAATTCTCGGCTTTTAGAATTGCGCAACCTAGCTGCCACCGCAGAACTAATTGTTATTTCCGCCTTAAAAAGACGGGAGAGTAGAGGTCTCCATTACAACTTAAATTATCCTCACAAAGAAGAGATCGCCATAGACACGATTTTAACGCCAACTAATTGGACAGACTAGCAAATATCAATAACCGAATGGACGATACTTTTTTCAAAACGCCATAAAAAGTGGATAAGCTAATCATTTAGAAAGACTCGTCCGTACCAAATCTACGATTCGTTTCATGTTGANATCACTCGGCTCGCATGATTTCATAAACCACTGAAATAAAGTTTGATCGTCTTTTTCAAGTAATACTTCGAAACGTAACTTGTCCTCTTGAGTTAACTTCTCATACTCATTCTCCACAAACGGCTGCAATAACAAATCTAGCTCCAACATTCCTCGTCTTGCGGCCCATATGAGTCTATTTCTTTGCATAAATCGCCAACCTCGCTAAAACGGGACTATAATAAAACCAGGTATAATAAAATACAAAGAGCAAGATAAAAATGACATTTTTTGAATTATATTCTAGGCAAATATCGTATCGTGACAATTGTTACCATGAGTTAATGTTGACTTTAAAAAAACTCCCTGCGAATTTTAACTTGGCTCTCACCAAGCAAATTATCTGCTCCAATCAAAGAGGATATATTGCTCTCTCCGGTGCAGAGACGCTCAAGTTCCTGCAGGGCCAAGTAACTTGCGACATAAGCCAAATAAATCATCATTCAGTCCTCAAGGGTGCGCATTGCTCTCCTTCTGGGGGAGTAATCTTCACTTTTAATGCGCATAGTTTACTAAACGGTGACATTATCTTGGAAATCAACGCATCGATAATAGATATTGCCATTGGGAGCCTTCAAAAATATTCGAAGTTCTTTAAAGTAGATATAGATGATGTCAGCGACAAGTTCTACAATTTTTTAATTGCTGGCCCTGAAATTGAATCTGTCTTACGTACTCTTTTCAACTTAGTTCCCACCATGAAATGTGGTAGGGTTGGGAACGATATTGGATGGTTAAGCTGTATCGAAAAAGGTCAATATGCATTCACATGTTATCGAGATCTAGACTTTTCCAAACTTTATTCACTCAATGGTTTGACTTATGTAGATGAAAATTTCGCTGACTTACTTACACTCAGGACCGGTTTTTCGGAAGTAACTAAGGAAACCTCAGACCGCTTTATTCCTCAGATGCTTAATTTAGATAGCCAAGGATTCATCAACTTTAAAAAAGGTTGCTACACAGGACAAGAGGTCATCGCAAGAACGCATTATAGAGGTTCAGTAAAGAGGCGGACGCGAGCCTTACGTTGCTCACTTCGGAGTTTACCCGAACCGGGTTGTAAAATATTTTCTTCCAGCAATAAATTGCTCGGTCAAGTAACAGCGGCAGCATGGATAAATAAAAATGAAGTCGAGATGTTAGCTGTTATCCCCGAAAAACAAGAAGAATTAAGCAACCTTCAAATCGCAGGCGAGACCCTCATCCAAGCATATGGCATCCCGATAGAATATTGATGTGTCAACGATTCCTTGAGCCGCACAAACACTGAATAAAAGGGTTTCAAATTATCACTGGGTGACTACTTTTTTGCGCTAACCAGAGTTTTTTGTTCTACCTTATCAATGGAGTAAACACAAACATCGCAATATTTATGCTACAACCATTTCAAAGTCACATCAGCTTATTTAAAACTAATAGATAAAGGTAACTGCCAGTCGACGGGTTTTTTTCCTATATTTTTCAGATAAGTGTTGCATCGAGAAAAATGTTTGCATCCATAGAAGCCTCGATGAGCCGAAAGTGGCGATGGATGAGCGGCCTCTAAAATCATGTGGCGTTGACGATCTACNAAAACTCCCTTTTTCTTGGCGTAATTACCCCACAAAATAAATACCAAATCTTTGTGTTGATCACTAAGTAAAGTAATTATCGCGTCTGTAAAAACTTCCCAACCTTTTCCTCTGTGGGACCCGGGGACTGATTGTTCTACAGTTAGAACGGAATTAATTAATAATACACCCTGTTTTGCCCAGCTCTGAAGACACCCATGGGAGGGTGGCAAACAACCTGCGTCGGTGCTCAACTCGCGGTAAATATTCGCCAGAGAAGGCGGCACTGGCACATCAGGCGCTACTGAAAAGCACAGACCATTGGCTTGATTGGGCCCGTGATAGGGATCCTGCCCCAATATTACTACCCGAACATCACAAAATCGAGTATGTTCGAGGGCCGCAAAAATTTGATTTTGAGGCGGATATATTATTCGGTTTTCATATTGAGTTGTTAAGAATAATTTAAGATCGAAAAACTCTGGTTTTTTTATGTATTCTTCTAGTATCCGAGCCCAATCGCCCTTCGGCAATTTCAAAAAGTTTTTATTTAATTTTGTTGTCATTAAAAACTCCGAAAGTTGTTAGAAATTAGTGTCAACAAATTGTCATTAAATACAAAAACAAGACTCATCAAATGATGACAAAAAAAGAATATAATTTTTTACAGTAAAACAATAAACTGATAGTGAATTTTAATGATAAAATTATGGACAATTTTTTTTGACTCTGCATCACATTTAGTGCGAACACCTTCAGTCGATTATAGTTTTTATCAAAATAGTTTTAGTGCCATTGCTGTTGGTCTGTTCGATCTTGACCCTCGTAACAACAGCGTATTCATGCAACCTAAAATAATTGATTTTTTCTACAAATGCTTTAGCAGATCACTCTCGGAATAGTGTTAATGAAACCGTCTTTTGCACTTCAAGCTCGTTACAACAAGCAAATTATCTATTGGCTCTCTGCATGTGCATTAACAATATTCGGTATGATTCTACTAGGTGGCGTTACTCGACTTACCGGTTCTGGCTTATCAATGGTTGAGTGGAGGCCAATAATGGGCGTTATTCCCCCGCTGACAGCAAATGACTGGGAAATGCTATTCGTCAAGTACCAACAGTTTCCTGAATACAAACTGATAAACAATGGAATGAGTTTAAACGAGTTCAAAAAGATATTTATGTATGAGTATCTTCACCGGATGCTAGGACGCTTCATCGGTATTATATATTTGCTTCCATTTCTCTTCTTCTTTTTTACTAGGCGTATTCCGAAAGGTTTATCACCCAAACTGTTGGTAATATTGGTGTTAGGGGCTGCTCAAGGTGTTTTGGGTTGGTATATGGTGCAAAGCGGTTTGACTAACGATCCCAGAGTTAGCCAATACCGCCTAACTGCCCACCTTTTGAACGCGGTAATAATCTACAGCTTCATCCTTTGGGTTGCACTCGATCTGGGGAACCGTCCAGAACGACAACCAACACATTTGCTGTTGCCCTCTTATCTAATATTGATGCTAATTTTTGCCATGATTGTGTCTGGAGGACTCATGGCTGGTACGCGTGCCGGTTATGCGTACCCTACATTTCCACTGATGGGCGATTCTTTTATACCTTCAGAGGTTTATTCAATGGAGTCGATATGGTTATCTATTTTTGAAGACATAGCGACCATACAATTTAATCACCGAATACTCGCATACCTAACAGCTTTGTCAATTTTTATTTTTGTTGTCGTAGCTTCACAGTCTGACATAAGCGACACGTTTAAGACCGGACTCAAATGCTTTTTTGTTTTACTTGGATTACAGATAACTCTTGGGATCTCCACGCTACTGCTTCACGTTCCAGTTCCTCTGGCTGCGGCACACCAATCTGTTGCGGTGGCCCTTTTAACAGCATCCATCTACATAACACACACGCTTCATCTCTCAAAGTTTTCTCTAGATTCTGATTAAAGCACAAGGCTCAAAAAATTCTTGATGCCAATTCCGCAAATCAAGACGGGTTAGACTAGAGGCAGTTTTCCGGTTTCATATGCGGAAAAAGCAAAACATCTCTAATCGACGAGGAATCAGTAAACAACATGACAAGGCGGTCAATGCCAATCCCCTCTCCAGCGGTAGGAGGCATCCCATATTCAAGAGCTTTGATATAATCCTCATCAAAATACATCATCTCTTCATCGCTAAAATTTTTTTCGTTTAATTGTGCACTAAATCTATCTGCTTGCTCTTCAGGATCATTAAGTTCTGAAAAACCATTCGCCACCTCTCGTCCACCTATGAATAATTCAAATCTATCAGTCACACTCGGATTAGTGTCACTCCGCCGCGCAAGAGGGGATACTTCAATTGGATAATGCGTTACAAAAGTGGGTTGTTCTAAGTGTTGCTCCACAGTTTTCTCAAAAATTTCAGTCTGCAACTTACCCACACCCCAATTTCCATCAACTGATATTCCAAGATCTGCAGCCACACGCCGTATTAACTGCAAATTCAATAATTCATCACAGGCAATCGCTGGATTAAACATTAAAATTGAGTCCAAAACAGATAAGCGCCTGAATGGCTCCGAGAAGTCATATTCTACCTCACCCACTTTATTGCCATATTCATCTCGCTTTGTATTTATAACGCGATGGCTACCAAGTACTTCCCTAGCAATACCACCAAGCAACCGTTCGGTAAACTGCATCAGGTCATTGTAATCCGCATAAGCCTGATAAAATTCAAGCATAGTAAACTCAGGATTATGTCGAGTGGACAATCCTTCATTACGGAAACTGCGATTAATCTCATAAACTCTTTCAAATCCTCCAACAACCAAACGCTTTAAATACAATTCCGGAGCTATCCGAAGATACATATCAATGGCCATAGCGTTATGATGAGTAACGAAGGGTCGTGCAGCCGCACCGCCAGGGATCGGTTGCAACATAGGCGTCTCAACCTCCAGAAAATTCTCACAATTCAAAAAGTGACGTATATAGTTAATAATATTGGAGCGTGTGCGGAATGAAGAACGAACATCCGAGTTCACAATTAAATCTAGATATCGCTGACGATAACGCATTTCACGGTCGGCTAATCCATGAAATTTGTCAGGTAAAGGTCTCAAAGATTTAGTAAGCAAAGTAAATGTCTCGATTTCGATATAAAGGTTACCTCTACCTGACCGATGCAAACAACCCTCAATTCCAATAATATCGCCTAAATCGAGGTTCTTTACAAAAGCTCGGGAATGTTTTGTAACATAGAGCTGGATAGTTCCAGAGCGATCTTGGATCACAATAAACGAACCCCTATTTCGCATAACGCGCCCAGCAACAGAAGTTTGATGTTGGAGCGCTTCTAAATCTTGTTTAGTTGCCACCGAATAGGTTTTCTCAAGTTGCGCAGCAAGTGCGTGAGGTTTAAAATCATTCGGAAATGGCGTATTAGTTTGAGACCGCAGTTTTTTTAACTTTGCTCTGCGCTCCACGATAAACTTATTTTCATCTCGTTCTTCGGTCATTAGAAATATCTTCTTATAAAAAATTACTTCACAGCTTTGGTGGCTTGATCAAAGTCCTGCCTTAAGCGAAGCTTTAATAAATAGATCAAGTTTACCATCCAACACAGCTTGAGTATTGCGTGTTTCAACATTCGTTCTTAAATCTTTTATTCTGGCATCGTCAAGAACATATGAACGGATTTGACTTCCCCATCCAATTTCAGACTTAGCATCCTCAGTGGCTTGGGCGACCTGTTTCCGTTTTTGTACCTCAAATTCATATAATTTCGCGCGAAGCATTTGCCAACATTTCTCTCTGTTTTGATGCTGGGAGCGTTGACTTTGAGATTGAACAACAATTCCGCTAGGTTGATGAGTCAAACGCACTGCCGAATCGGTTTTATTTACATGCTGGCCACCCGCTCCAGAAGCTCGATATGTATCTGTCCTAACGTCAGAGGGATTTATATCTATTGCTATATCATCGTCTATCTCAGGGGAAACAAACACCGCGGCAAAAGATGTATGTCTCCGATTACCAGAATCAAACGGTGACTTTCGAACAAGTCGATGAACACCTATCTCAGTGCGCAACCAGCCGTAAGCGTAGTTGCCAGATACTTGAACAGTAGCACTTTTTACTCCCGCAACCTCACCTGGGGAGCACTCTATCAAATGGCCCTTAAATCCTTTATCGTCGGTCCACCGAAGATACATTCTCAATAACATCTCCGCCCAATCTTGCGCTTCCGTACCTCCTGATCCTGCTTGTATTTCGATGAACGCATTGTTGCCATCCATTGGTCCAGAAAACATGCGCTTAAATTCAAGTTCGGCCAAACTTGCATCGAGAGAGAGAATTTCAGATCTTACTTCATCAACAACATCACTATCAAGCTCCTCCACTGCAAGTTGCAAAAGCTGACGCGTCTCCTCCACGCCTCTATCCAGAGTTTCAATTGTTGTAACTACATTTTCAAGTGAGGCCCGTTCTTGGCCTAATTCCTTAGCTTTTGACGTATTCTTCCATAACAGTGGTTCACTCAGCTCTAACTCAACCTCAGCGAGTCGCTCTTTTCTGTGATCATAGTCAAAGGTACCCCCGAAGCACATCTGTACGCTCTTTCAAGTCACTAATCATATCTAGGATAAGATTCACTTCCATAACTGGCTTTAGCCCCCTAATTCGAATGTTGCGTATAGTACATGTGGTGTTAGGTCTCACCAAGAAAAACTGCCTTCCATTTCACGATTTAACAAAAATCCTCAACAGAAAAAGTCTGGGCAAGAGCTCATGACTCTTATTATAATCAACGGATATACAGGAAATTTAGCAAATTTAAGGCGGTTTATGTGGACGTGATTTCAAATAGACTGGAGCAACATTTCTTTAATTCATTCCTTGAATTAGATGAAGAGTACTTCAACTGTGTTTCCCCGGCAGCACTTCAGGAGCCCAAATTAGGAAATGTAAATAATTTGCTGGCACGAGATCTAGGGCTGGACGCAAATTTTCTCAACAATCGTAAAACATTTGACCTTTTATCAGGTTCAGATGTTCCTGGAGACCTGATGCCAATTTCACTTGTATATTCTGGGCATCAATTCGGAGTTTGGGCAGGCCAACTAGGTGACGGTCGAGCAATAACTCTTGGAGAGCTCCTGGTTGACGGCGAACTCTGGGATATCCAACTAAAAGGAGCAGGAACCACACCCTACTCACGATTTGGAGACGGCCGAGCTGTTTTACGATCCAGCATACGCGAGTACTTGTGCTCCGAGGCAATGCACGCGTTGGGTGTTCCTACCACCCGAGCTCTGTGTATTTTCAATAGTAAAACACCTGTTTACAGGGAGTCTACAGAAAGTGCTGCGGTAATTTGCCGTGTGGCGAAAAGTCATATTCGTTTTGGATCGTTTGAACATTTTCATCACAGAGGCGAACAATCGGCCGTAAGAAATTTAGCGTGCTATGTCATTGAACGGCACTTCCCGGAGTGGAACAGCGGTGAGAGTAACTATGAAAAGCTTTTTCGATGTGTGGTTGTAAATACCGCTCGAACTATTGCCAAATGGCAAGCGATTGGTTTTACACATGGAGTAATGAATACAGATAACATGAGCATACTTGGGGATACTCTTGATTATGGCCCATTTGGTTTCCTCAACGAATATCAACCGAGCTTTGTATGTAATCACTCTGATCATCAAGGGCGTTATTCATTCCAAAATCAACCGAAAATCGGTCTTTGGAATCTCAATGCCCTTGCAGTCGCCTTTTCTACCCTGATATCGAACACAGAATTAGTCGAATGTCTTAAGGAATATCAGCCCGAGTATGAAACCATGTACACACTACTAATGGCAGAAAAACTTGGTCTTGAGCACATAAGTTCAAAAAAGTTGAAAACTATAGAGCGTTTATTAGAGCTTCTTACAATTAATAAAATTGACTACTGTATTTTTTTTCGATCTTTGTGTGGCTATAAATTAGAGGGTGAGAATACTTTCATACGAGATATGTTTTTACACTCAAAAGATTTCGACAAATGGAGTTATGAATATAATAAGCTACTTAAACATGAGACAGTGTGCGAAGAGATGCGTCACAAAAAGATGTTGAAAGTTAATCCAAAATACACTCTTCGCAACCACATGGCGCAAGAAGCAATAATACTTGCCGAGAGTGGAGACTTTAGCTTGGTAACAGACCTCTTACATTTACTCCAGAATCCGTATGATGAGCACCCATCAATGTCGAGATATGCATTAACTCCACCAAACTGGGCTTCGACAATAAGCATAAGTTGCTCGTCATAAACTTCTTTAAAAACTATTCGTCCAACTCCCATTCTTTAATTTTTCGTCACAAAAAACTCGCCAAAGTTGGTTAGCAATGGATACAATAAAGAGAGCTGGTGCCTCAAAATTTGGAGTTACAAGAGAAAACCACGATGAGCAAGCGTAGTGTAATTCTTAAAAAGAGAAACACAGAAACACCAAAAGTACTCAGAAAAGTAATAATAATTCTGGGACTAATTCTGTCCCCGATCGCATCAGCGGACATATTCTGGGCCTTTCGAAATGCAGATGACAGCACCAATTGGCAATATGTAGCAAATTTTTCGAGTAGTATTTTGATTATTGCTTTATCTGTAACCGCTCTAAGATTACTTTTAAGCCAAAGGCAGGCCAACCGATACAACAAAGAATTAGAATCAGTCCGTAGACAACTTGAAGATCGAGTCGAAGAACGCACAGCAAACTTAAATCATTCAAATCAGCTACTAAAAAACAGTAATTCAGCGCTTGCGGAAGAAATTAAAGAGCATCTCACTACAACTGAGCGACTTGCAAGTTCAGAGGCATATATTGGTAGCATTTTGCACTCTATGCCGTTCATGCTGATCGGACTGGATGGCAAAAATATAGTCACACAATGGAACCGTGAGGCTGAAAAAGTAAGTGGATTTAAGAGTAGTCAAATGAAGGGTCAAAATCTTTGGACACAATATCCACAAATCACATTATCACAAGAACAAGTCGATCAGGCGCGTAGCGAAAAAAAAATCCTCGCATTCAAATCTTATCAACAAGACCATAAATACTTTAACGTCACAATTTATCCACTAAAAGAGCAAAAAGAAACCGGTGCAGTTATTATTATTGATGACGTTACGGAACAAGTAAATGCAAACAATTTACTTGTTCAGAGAGACAAAATGGCATCTGTGGGAGAAATGGCCGCCACAATGGCACAGGACATTAATTTACCCCTCAACGCTACCCTAAAGGATTTACATTCAGTTCGACACGCTTTAACCGAAGAATTACCGGATCCGATTTGGCTCAACGAACTCATAGAAAACGCGCTTATTCGTGGTCAACAATCCAAAAACGTTGTAGAAAATTTACTTTCTTTCTCCAGTGCGAAAGGAGACGAAAAGTCAGTTGAAAAAATAAATACAATAATCGACCACAGCATTGATCTTGCCGTAAGTCTGCTGTCGGTTCATTCTGGGTTAAGATTCCGAGATATAGATGTCAGTTGTGACTATGAGGACGATACCCTCCAGATACGATGTAATGCGACGGAGCTACAACAAGTCTTCCTAAGTCTTTTTCGGTATTCCTGTCAGCAACTTGGAAAGGTAGATGAGGCCGATCATACACCACACATTAGAATTCGGGTTCGTTCCGACGAAAATGATATCGTTATCCAAATTAACCACAACGGAGCCACTGTCAGTTTAGAAGAGCAACGCTTCATATTCGAGCCATATTCTGGTCATGAGCTTACTGGAGATAAATATCGTACGGAAAGCCGTCTCACATTCACTCAGTTTATCGTAGTTTACCAGCATCATGGCCAAATTACTGTTGCATCACATGATGATGAAGGTACGACATTCCATTTAAGATTCCCGAGAACTGACTAAATATAAGTCACAAAAATTTCACATGACCCATAGGTAGTAAAAGTCACCCTTTTGACAACATCCCCTCACAAATAATAAAGTTTATTATCTCTGAAAGACCTTCTCCGCTTTTCAAGTTCGAGAAGACAAATGGCTCAGAATTTCTCATTCGCGTAGCATCTCTATCCATGATATCGAGTGATGCGCCTACATGAGGCGCGAGATCAGTTTTATTTATTATTAATAAATCTGATTTTGTAATTCCAGGACCACCTTTTCTTGGGATTTTATCGCCGGCTGATACGTCAATAACATATAAAGTTAGATCAGATAATTCAGGAGAAAAAGTAGCACTCAAATTATCACCACCACTTTCAATAAAAATTATATCCAAGCTTTTATGGCGGTCTCCCAGCAACTCAACAGCCGCAAGGTTCATAGATGCATCTTCTCGGATTGCTGTGTGAGGACAACCCCCTGTTTCTACGCCCAAAATCCGATCTGCACTAAGCGCTTCATGCTTAGTGAGGAATTCAGCGTCCTCTTTTGTATAAATATCATTTGTCACGACTGCTATCTCATATTGAGAGCGTAGTTTTGTACATAGCGCCCTCAGGAGTGCAGTTTTCCCCGACCCTACCGGTCCTCCGATGCCAACTCGTAAAGTTTGTTTGTCCTCCATAGTGACTCCTCTAAGATCTAAATAATCGAGTGTATTGCGTTTCGTGTAAAGCACTTGCCATCGCTAATCCCGGTAGAGAACTGCCGATTTCTCCATCACTTGTAGACTGAGACGCGCTTACTGCACCTGGAATCAGGCCAATCAAATCATTCAAGATATCTTGCGCTGCACTTTGTCCTAGTGGTAGTAATTTTGTGGCGGCAGCTACTTGATTTTCCATCCAAGACCACACAAACCCATGGCAAGCTACTCTTACGTCAATCTTCCAAAAAGAAACCGCTAGCGCATAAGCTGCAACAAAAGTTAAAGATTCTTTTAGAACGAGAGCTTGATCGACTTTTATACCTTTGAGCAACTTAACAAGCGCTTTTCCTGTCGCTATTTCCGCTTCACGTAATTCCAGCGTTTCACGACAAGCTAGCACATGCAAATTCCAATATTCCACACCCTTAAGATCTTGATTTTCAAATGCTTCAACAAGACGAATTAGTAACGGTAAATCTGTCTTCGCTATGGCATGTTCTAGCACAGTCGCGATCCAATCGCGAACATCAAAAGAGTTTTTTAACCAATGTTCCTCTATAGCAAATTCCAGACCCTGTGAAAAAGAGTACCCTCCGACTGGCAAAGAGGAACTACTGAGTTGAAGTATCCGAAGTAATCCCAAATCAGATAATGTGTTCATGGTTTTTTATGTGTTGGTACGCGCCTTGTTCTGGAATAAAAGCGGATTTTTCGTATTTCATAGACATACTTAACCTCGAGAGCATTTCCTCAAGAACATGATCAGGTAATATCCGAAGCCATTTTTCGCCTATTTGAACTTTCACATGTCTGTTGCCAAGATGGTAACAAGCCTTACTAAACTGATTCCAATTATCTGTCGAGGCTGTGACAACTTCCTCTTTTTTTGCGGTCACTAAAATAACCCTGCCGCACCTACTAATTAATGCATCACTGACCTTTAGTATTTTACCTCGCTCCAAGAAAATTCCGACTGTCTCCCCAGTGGAGATCGTCGTTTTAAACCGACCCTTTTCTCGCTGTAAGTGACAGAGCTCTATCTCCCCATAAACATCGAGTCCCAAGGCAGATGTCAGCCGTTCGTATATTTCTAACATCACAAGCCTGAGAACTAAAACAAGTTATAAAGTTGTGCTAGCGGAAGGATTTCTGCCGGCTCGCAGGGCATTAGTACTCCATCCGCATGAACTTCGTAAGTCTGGGGGTCCACGGTGATATTGGGCATCCAAGCATTATGCATCATGTCTCGCTTGGTAATTGAACGAGTATTCCTGCATGCCACAAGCCGGCGAGAAAGATCTAACTTCTTTGCAAGACCATCCTCAATAGCCATTTTTGAAGTGAAGGTAACGCATGTGTGCGAAGTTGCCTTCCCATAACCCCCAAACATCTTTCTAAAGTGTACTGGCTGCGGCGTTGGGATTGATGCGTTTGGATCACCCATTGGAGCCGCGCAAATAAATCCTCCTTTTATTATCAATGCGGGCTTCGCCCCAAAAAAAGCAGGTTTCCATAGCACAAGATCTGCTAGTTTTCCCACTTCGATAGAACCAACTTCGTGATCAATTCCGTGAGTTATGGCAGGATTGATTGCATATTTTGCAATGTAGCGCTTGGCTCGAAAATTATCCATCTTTTCATTATCTTCAACTAGAGGCCCTCGCTGCACCTTCATTTTATGCGCTGTTTGCCAAGTACGTGTGATGACCTCTCCAACTCGACCCATTGCCTGAGAATCTGAGGCAATCATACTGAACGCACCAAGATCATGAAAAATATCCTCAGCCGCAATTGTTTCCTTCCGAATGCGCGAATCTGCAAATGCAATATCCTCGGGAATAGACGAGTCTAAGTGATGACACACCATCAACATATCCAGATGCTCGTCAATAGTATTCACAGTATATGGACGCGTCGGATTAGTAGATGAAGGTAAAACATTTAACTCTGCACAGGCCCTAATAATATCAGGAGCATGTCCGCCGCCGGCACCCTCTGTATGATAGGTATGAATTGCACGTCCTTTAAAAGCCGAGATAGTATCATCGACAAATCCCGACTCATTGAGAGTGTCAGTATGTATAGCAACCTGCACATCATTTGTTTCCGCCACACTAAGACAATTGTCAATGGAAGCCGGCGTAGTGCCCCAATCCTCATGTAATTTTAAACCACAGGCTCCAGCCAAAAGCTGCTCCTCTAACGCAATTGGTATGCTAGCGTTACCCTTTCCCAAAAATCCTAAATTCATGGGCATATCATCAGTAGCTTGTAACATCTTGCCAATATTCCCTGGTCCGGGTGTACATGTTGTAGCATTGGTTCCTGTGGCCGGCCCAGTTCCACCCCCAATCATAGTAGTAATACCGGACATAAGAGCCTCCTCAATTTGTTGCGGGCAAATAAAGTGAATATGCGCGTCCACGCCGCCAGGAGTCAAAATGAGACCCTCTCCTGCTATCACCTCAGTGCCAGGTCCAATGATGATTGTGACGTTATCCTGAATATCTGGATTACCAGCTTTACCAATCGCTGAGATTCTCCCATGCTTAAGGCCGACATCCGCTTTTACAATGCCCCAATAATCTAGAATCAGAGCATTTGTGATTACTGCGTCGGCAGAATCACTGCAACTGTATTGGCTTTGCCCCATCCCGTCTCGAATAACTTTCCCCCCACCGAACTTTACTTCCTCTCCGTAGCAAGTGAAGTCTTTTTCTACCTCAATAATGAGCTCAGTATCCCCCAAACGGACGCGATCACCCTTTGTCGGACCAAACATTGAAGCATAGGCGTGACGGTCAACATTAATCATTTTCCACCTCCCCTAAAGAACCCATGATCTCTCCGCGGAACCCATAAACATTTCGCTCTCCAGCAAGGGAAACAAGTTTAATTTCCCTAACCTGCCCTGGTTCAAAGCGAACCGCAGTACCCGAAGCTATATTTAAGCGAAAGCCGCGTGCTTTCATGCGATCAAACTTCAGTGCGGGGTTTACCTCATAAAAATGATAGTGTGAACCAACCTGAACCGGTCGGTCTCCTATATTTGCCACCTCTAGTTCAATTGTCGCCCTATTTTGATTGATCGGAATTGAGCCACTTTTTACAAAAACTTCACCAGGAATCATAATAATTTCCCTCATTGATTCTAATTTATAGGATCATGCACCGTCACCAACTTTGTGCCATCTGGAAATGTAGCCTCTACTTGAACTTCTGACACAAGTGCCGCTACACCATCCATCACCTGCTCACTTCTTAAAATATTCTTCCCGTCACTCATTAATTGAGCCACAGACTTCCCATCCCTCGCTCCTTCTACAATTGCCATAGAAATATAAGCTACAGCCTCGGGGTAGTTAAGTTTTAGTCCTCGAGCCAGCCTTCTTTCAGCAAGAAGGGCCGCGGTAAAGGCGATTAATTTGTCCTTTTCTCTAGGCAGTAATTCCATAATAGTCTAACTCCTTCTAAGATATTTAGGTTAGCCAAATTCGTGGTTCACAAAATTCACGTTGCATTAAAATCGGCCTTGCTAATTTCCACCAGTTCACAAATATTTTTTTCGCATGGTCCGCACTATTTCCAAGGTAGCGACCGATTAGAAAATTTCCAACCCGCGAGATTGATTTTAAATGAGGAGAGTTTGTAATAACATTAACCTCACGCATCTTTGATATTGTAGACTCCATACTGCTCACAAAAGGTCCCAATATAAGGAATCCCGATACCATAAAGCCATTTAGACCCGCAGACTTTGAAATAAGTGATTTCTTCTGCTCGCACAACTCAAGTCTATCCACATAAACCGGCATACCATCTTTCTGGAGTACATATTTCTGCTCAAAACTTCCGAGGTCAAAACCAGAAAAAGAGGCAGGCATGCCAAGTGAGCATATATCCCAACCCGCAAAACAACTCCCTTCTGATAAATTTATTTTAGTTGCAATTCGCGAACACGCACCGCTGAACACTATTGTTTCTAGTGGAAACCACTCTACTAAGGCATTAGCGCCAATTTTCAAGTCAAATACTACTCGCTGAACTGAAGTGTCCTTGCGAGCTTTGTATATCCGAGAGGCTCCGGGTGTAGTTAAAAAGACCCCCGCATTTTCTCCAACATCAATACTTATTTTAAGATGATCACCAGAAACAATCCCACCCGGAGGATGTAAAAGATAAACATGTGCATGCTCTAAACCCTCCGGGTAAAACAATTTTTGCACATAGAGGGGGCCATTATGCACACTTTTGATCAAACGAGTCTTATTGCCAGGCTTGTCGAAGGTAAGCCCTAAGAATGCTAGCCATGTTTTTGAGCCATCTATAGATCGGCTTTCGACCTCAGTCAACATACAAAACTAATCTACTTTGAAGCACTTAAACCGCGGTTGCTGTATCTTCCTATACATGAGGGCTACCCAAATAAAAATGACACCAGAAATAATAATCTCGCCCAAGTACACAAAATTGAGGGGGAAATGGGCGCTAGCGCTGATCTCATTCCATGTGTGCATTCCGTCGTGAGTTAGTCCTGCTCCACTACCCGACAAAGCTAATACCAAAAATATCGACTTGACAAAATTTTTATAAGTCACTTCTAAAATCCTCCCTTCAATTACAAAAGTTTAAATTAATCTAGACCGCCAAGTGTTTTGAGATTAAACCATCACTCAGTTCATTCATCAGACCCGATGCCACAATCCGACCTTTTTCCATCAAACGGAACTCTTTACAGACTTTTCTCGCAAAAGCGATTTTCTGCTCTACAAGAAGGACGGTTATTCCCTCTGTCTTATTCAAATATGTTATGACTCTACCAATTTCAGCAACTATATTCGGTTGTATACCTTCGTTTGGCTCGTCTAAAATGAGAATCTTTGGATCAATCACCAGAGCTCGTGCGATCGCAAGTTGTTGTTGCTGCCCTCCTGAGAGATCACCACCCCTGCGCATTAGCATTTCATGCAATACAGGAAAAAGCTCAAATATCTTTTGGGGGATAACTGAAACGTTGTCCGTTCTTGCTCCCAAGCCAATCCGTAAATTCTCCTCAACTGTTAATAATGGAAAAATCTCACGCCCTTGTGGTACATAACCGATTCCCTCACGAGCTCGCTTATCAGCGGTTTCCTCAGAAAAATCTGTATCAGAAACACTGATTTTTCCAGAACTTAATGGCAACAGTCCCATCAAACACTTCAACAGAGTAGTCTTCCCAACACCATTGCGCCCAATTACGCAAACGCACGATCCCTCTTCAATCTTTAAATCTAGATCCCAAAGAATCTGTGTTCCCCCATAATGTTGATTAATACAATGTAAAGCGATCACTGCTCTTCACCTAAATACACCTCAACCACTGCCGGATTATTCTGGATATCCACCATGCTACCCTCAGCTATGACCGAGCCTTGATGCAATACGCTGACTGTGCGCGCAATGCTTCTCACAAAGTCCATATCATGTTCAACCACAACTACAGTCCGATCGCCCGCAAGTGAAGTAAGTAACTCTGCTGTCCGCTCAGTCTCATCCGCGGTCATGCCCGCGACAGGTTCATCAATAAGCATTAGTCTAGGATCTGCAATAAGTAACATACCTATCTCAAGCCACTGCTTTTGGCCATGTGATAATGAACCGGCTAATAAATTCTCTTTTGACTCCAGTCTGATGATTCTTATAACCTCTCTTATCCAATCCAAATCTGACGAATTTAGCTTAGAAAATAAAGTATGTAAGATGCCTTTTTCGCCTCTCATCGCCAGTTCGAGGTTAGACGATACTGTTTGATTTTCAAATACAGTCGGTTTTTGAAATTTTCTCCCAATTCCCAATTGCGCTATTTCAGTTTCTGTCTTGCCCAAAAGATCAATAGTTTGGCCAAAAAAAACATGTCCGTTATCTGGACGAGTTTTTCCTGTTATGACGTCCATTAGAGTGGTTTTACCGGCCCCATTTGCGCCGATCAAGCATCGAAGTTCACCGTTATTTATATATAAATTTAAATCATTAAGCGCCTTGAAACCATCGAAGCTTACTGACAGAGACTCCACGTACAATATCACGTTATGGGATATATCCACTATTGCATCTCTGTTCTTTCCAGAGGAGCTAAACATAGACACCGATCGACCCACTTGCTTTGTTCCGGCCCCGCCAAAAAATGATCATGTTATCTTTTTCTCTACCCCCCGTCTCAAGTTGCGCCATTGTTTGCCGTCGAATAAACCTCTTAGGCCTTTAGGCAAAAGAACCGTTGTCCCGACGAAAAGTGCTCCTAATGCAAATAGCCATTCATCTGGGAACTCCGCTGTGAATTTCGTCTTCGCATAGTTCACCAGAACCGCACCTGCTACTGCTCCATATAAAGTAGCGCGTCCACCAACAGAGACCCACACAACAATTTCTATTGAGTTCAACGGAGAAAATTCACCTGGGTTAATAATCCCTACCTGAGGCACATAAAGGGCACCAGCGATTGCAGCAAGAGCCGCTGAGTATACGAATAAGGAGACTTTATAATTTTCAGTCTTAAAGCCAATAGATCTGGTTCTGGGTTCAGCATCCCTAATTGCTAGCACCACCCTTCCATAACGAGATTGCAGGATTAACTGGCTTAAGAGATAGGCCATGGCAAGCGCAACCGCTGACAAACAAAAAAGGGCAACCCTCGTCTTGTCCGACTGAAGGTCAAACCCTAGTATATCTTTAAAATCGGTCAGTCCATTGTTTCCCCCAAATCCCATTTCATTGCGAAAGAAAGCCAGCATCAATGCATAAGTCATTGCCTGCGTAATGATCGATAAGTACACTCCTGTGACGCGAGATCGGAATGCGAGCCAACCGAAAACGAACGCTAAAACTGAGGGTACAACCAAGGTCATCAGCATTGCAAATCCAAAGCTGTCGAAGCCGTACCAGAACCACGGAAGCTCTTTCCAGTTTAGAAACACCATGAAATCAGGCAAGATCGGATGACCATAGACACCGCGCTCCCCTATTTGCCGCATTAGATACATTCCCATGGTGTATCCGCCCAGAGCAAAAAAAGCTCCGTGTCCGAGACTCAATATTCCGCAATACCCCCAAACAACATCTACCGAAAGCGCTAGTAACGCAAAACATAAATACTTTCCGAGTAGCGTTATTGTGTATGTACTTACATGAAAGATTGAATCATCCGGAACAAGTAGGTTACAAAAAGACGCATAGATAGTCACCCCAAAAAGAACAATTAAAAAAATCCGACCGTTTTTTTGGAAATTATCCCCTCGAGCTACCTCACGGTTATGGTGCATCATTCCGTTGCCCTTCCTCTCTGAGGAAACAAACCGCTAGGCCGCTTTTGGATGAACAAGATAATGAAAATGAGAACAAAAATATTCGCCAAGACTGGACCGGTCATTGGCTCCAGAAATTTATTTGCAATACCTAGCGTAAAACCGCCTACCATCGTTCCCCATAGATTACCAACACCTCCAAATACGACCACCATAAACGAATCAACAATATATGCTTGCCCGAGGTTTGGACCCACATTCGTGAGTTGACTCAACGCCACACCAGCGACACCAGCAACCCCTGCGCCAAGACCAAAGGTCAACGCATCAACTCTCTCCGTCCTGACGCCCATCGACCTTGCCATAGCACGATTCTGAGACACCGCTCGCACCTGAAGACCAAGTTTTGTTTTTTTAAGGACTAACTGGAGGCACAACAGTACAATTATCGCGAACGCAAGGATATAGAGTCGATTATACGTTAACGAAAAAACTGGATTAATTTCCAACGAGCCGCTTAACCAACTAGGACTAATTACCTGTCGATTGAGTGGCGAGAAAACACTACGCACAGTTTGTTGCAAAATCAAACTTATTCCAAAAGTAGCTAATAGAGTCTCTAACGGGCGTCCCCGTAAATACCGAATCACATATCTTTCGATCAGAATACCGCAGAGTCCCGAGACAGTAAAAGCTAGGGGTATTGCAACTAAAATCGAGTATTCGATACTACCTGGGAGCAACAACTGCACCACATATGCTGTGTAGGCACCTAGCATTATCAATTCGCCATGCGCCATATTGATTACGCCCATCACTCCAAAAGTTATTGCGAGCCCGGTAGCGATAAGGAGCAGAATTGAACCTAGACTGAGCCCATAGAAAATTCGTTGCAAAACTTCATAAAATGAGATCTTTAGTTCAATGAATTCTCTTGCCGCAAGTGCTCTCTTACGAACCTCTTCGTCGTTTTCGACGGGTGTTCCCTCGGCATCCATATCTAAGAGCGAATTTAGAGTATTAAGAACAACCGGCTGAAGCCTGCCATCGATAATATCGATGGCAGCAAGCCTAATTTGTCTAGAATCGTTGTGCTTTAAATCGTCAAGGGCAATAGCCATATCTAACTTCGAAAGAATGTCACCATCTTTTTCGCTTTGTCTGACCGCTCTCAATAATGCAATATTTGCTTTGTTCAAATCATTTAGCATGTTATCGACAGCGAGCTCTCTAACAACACGCTCTTTGCTGGTAAGCGTAATACGAGCAATGATTTTGCGAATTTGTCCTCTGAGCCGGTTATTGACAACAATTTTTTTTATTTCCCGCTTGGAGGCAACTTTTAAGTCAAGACCTTGTAACAAATCATCAAGTCGAAAATCACCGGTTCCGGTGCGATATGCTGCCACTATGCGTTTATCACTTTTCCGGTAGTAAAGAGCTCCGTCTAGCATGGCACGAAGCAACGGGAGCGCTCGTTCACCGCTGGACTCTAGTTTAGCAACAATAACTGGTAGGGCACGTAATTTCGCTCCGGCTAGTTGCTTCACGTTCACGTTAAATTCCTCATCGGCCAAGCACAAACTCGCGAACACATAAATAACAAGGAAAGTGATTAGTCTTGAACTGTTACGCCATGGATGATTCATATATCTACCAAAACTTCATATTTCTAATTAATAAAGGCCTAAAAAACTGAGAGGCCTCTCGGCCTCTCATAATAATTTGACAATCTCCGCTATTGCTTAGAAATTTTGGCCCGAACATTCTCCCGTTTCAATATTGAAATTCCCACATTTCACCGGGTCGGTCCAGTCTGCGATAAGTTTACTTGATGCAGGTAAGTAATCTGACCAAGCGTCGCCAATTACAGTGCCAAAAGTCTCCCACACAGTTTCGATTTGGCCGTCTTCCTGTATTTCGCCAATCAAAACTGGTTTAGAAAGATGATGATTCGTGTTCATTACCGCAACACCTCCTGTCAAATTTGGCGTAGTAATTCCTAGCATAGCCTGCTCTACTTCATCAACATCAGTTGTCCCTGCTTTCTCGACGGCCTGCGCCCACATTTTAAATCCAATGTAAGTTGCTTCCATTGGGTCATTAGTAACCCGCTTATCATCTTTGATGAACGTTTTCCAGTCGGAGATGAATTCGTCATTCTCAGAACTCTCAACGCTTTGGAAATAGTTCCAAGCCGCTAAGTGTCCTACTAACGGCTTTGTATCTAAGCCCGACAGTTCTTCTTCTCCAACTGAGAAAGCAACTACAGGTATGTCCTCGGCCGAGATCCCTTGATTTCCTAGTTCCTTATAAAATGGC
>NZEU01000023.1 GCA_002689135.1 Porticoccaceae bacterium | reverse complement strand
CTTTCCCCTGACATAACTACCTCACTTAAAATTTGTATACCGTTTAAGGCGATTAATTATCCAGCCTCATTACGGGGCTAGCCTACTTCGCATTCTGGAGCTTAAAAATAAGCAACGTGAACACCGCTATGGAAACTTTTCTCCATTACTTTCGTTATTTTAGGGTGTTTTGGAAGCAGATGCGAACTTTTTTTTTTTTAAAATATAGCATTTTTTAAAATTTCGTTTCTTAGAGGTCGTTTTAAGGAACGTATTGATAAAAAACATTACTACCGTTTAGCAATTTTTTTATAACGCTGTTGAGAAGGAAGACGCAAAATTTTCGACTTACTAAAATTTTCTGAAAATTACCAGGAATAGTTAATGCCCATAGAGAATTGGGTATCTAATAAGTCCTTGCCGGGTGCTGGCTGATTATCATAAAGCCACTCAAATTTTAGCTCGGCAAATAAATTGTCGATGAGAGGTAACCTCAAGGATACGTCAAAGTCAGATTCGCTGTCCTTGAAGTCAGCAATTGCGACATTGACATTTTGACGATGAGCAATTGTTATGTTGTCCCAAATTATAAGGGAGTAATAAAGTGACCAACTCCATGTCAAATTGTCACTTGAAACTCCAAGCTTTTGTTCCTCTGACAACCACATTAATCCAGACTCAACAGATAATTGTGAGTTCATGCTATCCATTAGTTGTAAACCGAGGGCAGAGCCAACGCCATACCTTAACTCCACTGCTCTAACTTCATCGGTGGCAAATGATAATTCGTTTCTCAGGAACCAACGATCTTTAAAGAACCAGTCAGCGGCATAAGATATTTCGAATGCGTCGCTCGCGCGAATATTATCTAAATTATGATTCTCATATTCCAAAAGACCTATTTGTCGTAATTGCTTTGCCCTTCGTTCGAGTCTAACGTCAATATTCCAATCTCGACGCGACTGATTGCCACTGGCTGAAGAGCCTGATATTGACATATCTCCAGTATATTTCGGTTTTGTTATGACATTTTGAAGAGAGGGATCCATCTCAAGTAGGGGATCTAAAGTTGCTTTGCTATGAATATTGCTCACCAATGAGCTTTTTACAGAGAGCTCACCGAGCATAGTCGACATCCAAAGTAAATAGTCATCAGATTTAGAGATTAAAGTGCCTTGGATGATATCACCATTGATCAGTTCTAATTGGTCGGAAATACTTGATTCCGGTGACGTCAGCAAATACATTGCGAAGATATACGCTAGGGCAAGTCGTTGCATTAAATAAGCTCCAATTATTAATTTTACTGTGTTTATTTGAAATTTTTTTCTTGCAATGTGTATGATACGTGATTTCTGTGTCTTCTTATTTTTTAGTCGATTAATGCTTTTGTACTGTGGTAAACGCTATGCAAATCAGTCTATGGAGATCTTTATGAGTGAAATTCGGGCAGAACTAAAATACTCTGCAAGCCATGAGTGGATCAAATTGGAGGGAGATGGTTCAGTCCTTATCGGGATTACCGATTATGCGCAACAAGCTCTAGGCGATATAGTTTTCGTGGAACTTCCAGAAAAAGGGGAACATTTAGATTCGGGTGCAGAAATAGCAATCGTTGAATCGGTTAAGGCAGCATCGGATATCTATGCACCGATCAGCGGTAAGGTACTGGAACTTAATGAAGGTTTAACTGAAGAGCCCTCGCTAATTAATAATTCCCCTTATGATTTAGGGTGGCTGTTACGCCTCCTACCAAAAGACTTTGAATCCCTGGACGACTTAATGGATGAACGTGAGTATGAGGCTCATTTTAAAGAGGACTGATTAAAGTCAGTAGCTTTAGTTTTTCCCTTTATTTTCTCAGAGAGATGATTTTCCAATCACGATCTTTTGCGATACTACGAAGTTTGTCGTCTGGATCCACAGCCACAGGGTTTGAAACAATTTGCATCAGGGGTATGTCGTTGACGGAATCAGAATAAAACCAACTATTTTTAAGAGAAGCATTTGTTTCCGAGAGCCATAAATTTAGCCGGATGACTTTTCCTTCTCTGAAGGGCACAACGCCCTGGACTTCTCCTGTGAATTCGCCGTTAAAGGTGACTAAGTCAGTGGATATTATATCCGTTACTCCCAGCATGGAGCATATCGGTTGAACAATAAAACTGTTAGTGGAAGTTATTATGACCAGCTGGTCACCTGCGTTGCGATGTGTCTCTAATAATGCTTTTGCTTTCGGGAGTTGCATTGGCTTCACTACACTGTTAACAAATCTATTACGCAAATCTGTGAGCTCGGCGAAGGATGTTTCACCTAAAAAACCAAGAGAAAATTTTAGATATTCACAAATATCGAGTTCTCCAGTAATGTAATCTGATAGGAACTTATCATTTTGTTCCTTGTAGAAACTTTTGCTAACATAACCCTCATCTACAAGGAATTGTCCCCAGCTATGATCGCTGTCGCCTGCAATTAGAGTATTATCGAGGTCAAACAAAGCTAGTGCCATTTCCACACCTCTGAGTTATTTGCTACGCTTTACAATTATATTCGATGAGCGTACTTCACAAGAAATTTATTTTGTAATGTTACGATTTTGACTTTGCGAAAGAAAAGGAAAGTATAGTTGTGATAGATAAAAACGGGTTACGCAAAAATGTGGCCTTGGTACTTAGTGACGGGCTCGGGCGAGTTTTATTGGCAAAAAGATTAGGGCAAGAAGCATGGCAATTTCCGCAAGGGGGAGTAGACGCTGGCGAGACATATGAGCAGGCTTTATTTCGAGAATTACGCGAAGAAATTGGTTTAGGGTCAGAAGATGTCGCTATTATTCAAGTGTCAAAGCATTGTTTTAAATATAAAATTCCTTCAGCTTTTCAGAGGATCAGTGAAGGACGCTTGTGCGTAGGTCAAAAGCAAAAATGGTTTTTCCTTCAGCTGGCAACAAGTCCTAGCAGGGTTCGTTTCGACTGCACTGATACCCCAGAATTTGATGACTGGAGATGGGTCAGTTATTGGCACCCGCTTAATGCTGTAGTCCCGTTTAAGCGAAAAGTGTACCGGTCTGCTCTTTTGGAGTTTTCTGAAAAGAACTATGCCTTACAGTTAACAAATTATGATCAGGATAACTGAGCATGTTAACTTCGTTGAGAAACATTATTGAGGAAGTTAATAGTGCCCGAAGTTTGCCTGAGGTGTTGGAAATAATCGTACGGGAGATGAAAGGGGCTCTGCATGCAGGCGTTTGCTCGATCTACTTGTTTGATCGAACAGATCAGCGATACGTTCTGATGGCGACTGATGGCCTTCGAAAACAAGCTATTGGTAAGATTAGACTTGGCATGCGAGAGGGACTAGTGGGGTTGGTAGCGGCAAAAGAGGAACCGCTTAATTTGCAGAATGCGGATAAACATCCAAATTTTGTATATTTCCCTGAGGCTGACGAATCGCCTTTCCACTCTTTTTTAGGTGTGCCAATTATCCATCATCGTAAAGTGTTGGGTGTTCTTGTTTTACAGCAGACCAATGAGAGACGTTTCGCTCAGGAAGAGGAAACATTTTTGGTGACTATAGGAGCACAGCTGTCCGGTGCTATCGCTCATGCCGACGAAACAGGCGTTCTCAGCCGCCTTTCAGCTCCCCGTCAAGGTAAAAGTCAGGAATCGATCTTTCAAGGAATTGCTAGCTCTCCGGGAATAGGAATAGGGAAAATAGTGCTAGCGTCGGTAAACACTGATTTATCCCAGGTCCCAGAGAAAAGCTGTGAAAATGTGGATAAGGAGGTAGAGTTTTTTAATGTGGCCTTAGAATCCGCAAAGCGTGATATGTGGGAGCTGGGTCAAGGTCTTAAAGATAAGTTGAGTCCGGAGGAGTTTGCACTATTTGAGGTTTACATTCGTCTGCTTGACGATCCGTCTCTCATAGGAGAGGTCATTGGTTCCATTAACTTAGGAAAAGCAGCGCCTTCAGCTTGGAGTTGCGTGATCTTAGAACACGTAAAAACGTTTCGTAAAATGGAGGATAAGTATCTACGTGAGCGCGCTGCAGACGTTTTAGATCTAGGAAAACGTGTGCTTGCTTACTTACAGCAAGATGATGTTAATGTAAAAACAATGCCCAAACATGCTGTGTTAGTTGGTGAAGATCTTTCCGCTACAATTCTGGCGGATATCCCAGTGGATCGTCTGGCGGGTATTATTTCGCTAAAAGGCTCTAGTAACTCGCACTTGGCGATTGTCGCTCGAGCGCTTGGCATTCCAACGGTTATGGGAGCCACGACTTTCCCCATGGCTGAGTTATTAGGGAAAAATGTGATAGTTGATGGTTTTAAGGGCGCCATCATAACAAGACCTTCAAGAGCACGAAGAAGCCACTATCTAGCACTGAGGCGTGAGGAGGAATTGCTTGATAAGGATCTCGAAAGATTGCGAGACATTCCCTGTGTAACTCCTGACGGTGAGCGTGTGGCTCTTTTGGTTAACACGGGCTTGCGCCAAGATGTAATGCGATCACTAAAGAGTGGGGCAGAGGCAGTTGGCCTTTATCGCACAGAAGTTCCTTTTTTTGCACACCTGGGATTTCCTACTGAGGACGAACAGGTGCAGATTTATAAAGAACAGCTACAAGCGTTTGCCCCAAGGAAGGTTACTATGCGGACTCTTGATATTGGGGGAGATAAAGCACTTCCGTATTTTCCGATTGAGGAGGAAAACCCTTTTTTAGGTTGGCGAGGCATCAGGATATCTTTGGATCACCCAGAGATTTTTCTTGTACAAATAAGGGCTATGCTGCGCGCATCTGAAAATAACAGTAACTTGAAAATCATGTTGCCTATGGTAAGTAGCATCGGAGAGCTAGACGGTGCGTTGCAACTCGTGAATAGAGCTTATGAGGAACTTATTAATGAGGAGCAACTTTGTATCGAGAAACCTCCGATTGGAGCCTTGATTGAAGTTCCAGCGGCAGTATACCAAGTCGATAAACTAGCCAGGCGAGTAGATTTTCTCTCGGTTGGAACCAACGATTTGACACAGTATTTGCTCGCAGTTGATCGTAACAATCCAAGGGTTGCAAGTTTGTATAACTCATTCCATCCAAGTGTTTTGTCTGCACTGCATCTCATACGTGAACAAGCCAGTAATGCCGGATGTGAGGTGAGTATTTGCGGAGAGCTAGCGGGGGATCCTTTGGGTGCTGTCTTGCTAGTCGGGCTTGGGTACAGACACCTTTCAATGAGTGCTGGTTGCCTCTCGCGCGTGAAGTCAATGTTGTTACAAGTTACTGTCAGGAAGGCGCAGGACCTCGCGAAAAGATCCATGCATATAGCTGATGCGAACGAGGTCACGCATTTCTTAGCAAGTGAATTAAAGAATCCTGACTTAATAAAGCTGTATCATCGGTCTATTGAATAAAAATACACTTCAATATGATGATGAAATGAATTTATAATTTATGCAAACTATAGTAGTTATGATCCTAGTCTGCAGGTTGTTAGCTCCGGTACTTTGTGCCAAAGAACCTGTAAGAACTTTTGTCGCTTAACAAATTGGTATGATAATTTAATGCTCAATTATCCAGAGATCGATCCAGTGGCAATATCCGTCGGACCCTTTGAGCTTCTTGGTCTAAATATCGGTCCTTTGCATATCCATTGGTATGGGCTCATGTACCTTTTGGCCTTTGCGTTGGCTTGGCGATTAGCAATTAGAAACTGTCGCACACCATGGTCTCCTATCCAGAAAAGTCAGGTTGAGGACCTAATAGTTTTCGGTGCTTGGGGTGTAATTCTGGGCGGTCGATTGGGGTATATGCTCTTCTACAGCATGGATCAATGGTTAGCAGATCCCCTATTAGTGATTAGGCTGTGGGAAGGTGGGATGTCTTTCCACGGAGGATTGCTGGGCGTAATGTTCTCTGCCTTACTTTATGCGCGAAAACAGAAACTTTCCTTTTTCAGCGTTACCGATTTTATTGCGCCTCTAGTACCTACGGGACTTTTTTTTGGTCGAATAGGAAATTTTATTGGGCAAGAACTTTGGGGACGACCGAGTGAAATCCCTTGGGCAATGCTATTCCCCGCTGACTCTGCGCAACTGTATCGGCATCCCTCCCAGTTGTATGAGGCATTTGGGGAGGGAGTGCTTCTGTTTATTCTTGTTAACTGGTTTGCTAGAAAACCTCGCCAAGCGGGGGCGGTGTCAGGGGTGTTCTTGCTAGGATATGGATTAGCTCGTTTTTCAGTTGAATTTGTTCGTCAACCGGATCCACAATTTTTAGATGAATCTGCGACATTTGGTTTGATTGACTGGATGACGCGAGGCCAACTGCTCTGCTTACCGATGATTGTAGGAGGGCTATGGTTATGTCGAAAATCGTTTACATTTATTAATAGCCAAATTAAAGGAGGCTAACTCATGCATCAATATCTTGATCTGATGCGACATGTTCAAAAACACGGCCTTGAAAAAAAAGACCGAACCGGAGTCGGCACCAAAAGTATATTCGGTTATCAAATGAGATTTGACTTGGGTGGCGGATTTCCACTTGTTACTACTAAAAAAGTTCACTTTAAGTCCGTAGTTCACGAATTACTTTGGTTTGTTAAGGGAGATACAAACATACGCTATTTGGTTGAGCATGGAGTAAAGATTTGGAACGACTGGCCCTTTGAAAATTGGTTGAAAAAATCAAAGGTCAATGGTGGTGTTTCTATTCAATCCAAGGACCGAGAAGAGAAAATGCTGGAGTTTGTTGAGCGCATTAAAGTTGATGATGAGTTTGCGCGAAAATTTGGGGACTTAGGGCCAGTTTACGGTAAGCAATGGAGAAATTTTGAGGGTGTGGACCAGCTGAAGCTTGTCATCGAGGACATACGAAACAACCCTGACTCTCGTAGACATGTGGTTTCCGCTTGGAATCCTAAAGAGATTCCGGTCATGGTTACGTCGGGGTTGCCGCCATGTCACACACTTTTTCAATTTTATGTGAGTGAGGGAAAACTCTCCTGCCAACTCTATCAAAGAAGTGCTGATATTTTTCTGGGAGTCCCTTTTAATATTGCATCTTATGCGCTTTTAACCTACATGGTGGCTCAAATCTGCGGGCTTGGTGTGGGAGATTTTGTTCATACTTTTGGAGACGCACATCTCTATTTTAATCACAGTCGCCAGGTGGAACTCCAGCTTGCGCGCGAGCCACTTTCCCAACCTCAACTCCGACTCAATCCAGAGAAAAAAGAGATTTCCGAGTTCGTTTTTGAAGACTTTGAGTTGTTGGGCTATACGCCTTATGACGCAATTAGGGCGCCGGTGGCTGTATGATCCGCTTTTCCATAATTGCTGCGCTGGGTCGAAATTTCGCGATTGGATTTCAAAATCAGTTGCTTTGGGATATTTCTGAGGACTTGAGACGATTCAAGAAAATTACGATGGGAAGTCCAATTGTTATGGGCCGAAAAACTTTTGATTCTATTGGTAGAGCCCTGCCTGGTCGCTCAAATATCATAGTTACGCGTAATTCGAAATTTTTTTGCCCGGGTGTTAGTGCGGTGCATAGTGTGGAGGAGTCACATGACTTAGCAATCAGCCTTTGCTCCAGAGATTCTTGTGAGGAGGCTTTTATTATCGGAGGGGAACAGATATACAAATTATGGTTGCCTCTTGTCTCTAGACTCTACCTCACGAAGGTGGATTCTGAAATGAGGGGAGATGCTTTTTTTCCGACCTTTGATCCGGACGACTGGGAAGTGAAAGATAGACGGCCTGGGGAAGGCGCAAATAACCTGAGGTATCACTTTGTTACGCTGGATCGAAAGAACAAAATAAACTTTGTTTGAGCATTCTTGTTGTTGTCCAACAAATTAATTAGAGGTGTTTTTTAGTGCTTCCATTGATTCTTTGACACGACCCTGCTAAAAAGGCAATCCTAGGTTTGTTGCACAGTGTTCTGATGAATACTCATGACAAACCTTAACAAATAAGATTAACCCAACAGAACGGGCGAAAAACTGAGGGAACTATGAAACAGATATCCATTAAACCATTCATATCTGCTGTCGCTTTGGTCGCTACTTTGGTATCCCCATTGTGCGTGGCGACAGAGGTAGGTGACATTTTAGAGGTAGGAGCTGCCAAGGTAGAGGAAGCCCGAGTTGCTCAGGTGAGGGTCGATCGCATCGCCGATCAGACTGACGGTCTATTGCAAGAATTCAAACAAGTCAATAAGCAAATCGAATCACTTAGGGTGTATAACTCTCAACTCGAGCGCCAGGTCAGTAGTCAAAAGAAGATGATGTCGGAGCTTGAGGAGTCAATTGCGAATGCAACGGTGATCGAGCGAGGCATAACTCCCTTGATGATTAGCATGCTCGAAAGCTTGGAGGATTTTATCGCCCTTGATATGCCTTTTAAGCGAGAGCAGCGGTTAGGAGCTATTGAAGAATTGTCGGTAAATCTAGACAGTGCCCGATATTCCGCTGCTGAAAAGTTCCGACAGATTTTAGAGGTCTATGATATCGAGTCGGATTACAGTCAATCACTCGAAACTTATCGGGCTATGATTGACATTAATGCTAATGGAACTGAAGTTGAGGTAGACGTGCTAAGGATCGGGCGCGTTGCCTTAGCTTATCAAACCAAAGATAAGTCACAGACCGGAGCTTGGAATAAGGGGTCCGGATCATGGCAGACACTGGGGTCAGAGTACCGACGGCCTATTGACCAGGGCATTAGGATAGCTAAGAAGTTATCACCTCAAGATGTTATTGAGATGCCTATTACCGCACCGGAGACTCTTTAATGAAAATTTTAGCAAAAACATCTGTTGCGTCTCTGTTTCTAGGCTTTTGGTTGGTCAGCACCTCATTGAATGCTCAAGATGCAAAGAGCCTTGATGAATTACTGCAAATGATTGAAACCTCAAAGCGTACTGAGACGGCAGAATATACGAAGCGTCAAACCGCATTTAATTCCAATAAAAATGAACAGGGAAGATTACTCAAGAAAGCTCAAGGCACGAGGGCTAGTGAGGAGCGCCGCTCAGATCAGCTTGAGCAGAATATTAGGGATAATGAGCGCAAGATTGCGGCACTCAGGCAACAGTTAGATAAGCGTCTAGGCTCCTTGAAGGAACTCTTTGGCCACTTAACGGGGGCCGCGGGTGATGTGCGTGAAAACTTGAAACAGTCCGTGGTGAGTTCTCAGATTCCGGGTCGCACCGATTTTCTTGGTGAATTAATTGACAAGATGAGTAGCGACACCAGACTACCCTCGATTGAAGACATAGAGCAGCTTTGGTTTGAGCAGCAACGTGAGATGGTGGAAGGCGGTCGCATAGTGAAGTTTGATAGGCAGGTCACCTTGGCAAGCGGAAACCAGCGGCAGATGCAGGTTGTGCGGGTTGGGACCTATAACTTACTAGCTGATGGAATGTATCTTGAATATAATCCTGACAGCGGCATTGTCTCGGAGCTTCCCCGACAGCCTGATGGAAAATATCAGGATAGCGCGGCCGAAATTCAGTCCGCTAGTAGCGGCTTTACCAAAGTTGGGCTCGATCCAACTGGACCACTCGGGGGCGGTCTTCTGAGAGCGCTCATAAATACACCGACGTTGGAAGAACGCTGGCATTTTGGCGGTATTGTTGGTTACGTGATTACCGGAGTTTTCGCTTTTGCTATTGCACTGGCGCTTTGGAGGTTTATTGCGTTATTTATGATGTCCTCGGGAGTTAGCTCACAGCTTAAAACCTCTACCCCGAACCTTAAGAATCCACTTGGACGAGTTTTACAAGTCGCAGCAGACAACCCGAGACTTGACCCCGAATCCTTGGAGCTCAAACTTCATGAGGCGGTTCTGAAGGAGCGACCGGCCATCGAGTCAGGACTGAATCTTCTGAAAATTATAGCTATGGTTGCTCCTTTATTGGGGCTACTTGGAACCGTGACCGGAATGATTATTACGTTCCAGATGATAACCTTGTTTGGCGCTGGAGATCCTAAGGCGATGGCAGGAGGTATCTCTCAGGCGCTTGTTACCACTGTTCTAGGTCTGGTGGTGGCTATTCCCACGGTACTCATGCACACACTTGTTAATGGTAGAGCTCAGCGTATCTTGCATATTTTAGAGGAACAAAGCGCCGGTATTGTTGCGGATTCGGTCGAGGTGCGATGACGTGTTTTTCGAGGATCTTTTTGCTGAGGCGAGCAAGTTTATGGATTCCGGGGGGAGCGTCCTTTGGGCCATTGTTGTCCTCCTCTTTTTTATGTGGACACTAATTTTTGAGCGTATGTGGTATTTACGCGGAGCTGTGGGGCGGGATATAAATATTGCACTTGAAAAATGGGAATCGAGGTCCGAAAGACAGTCGAGGCGTGCTCGCCAGGTTAGGGAGAAGCTAATTTCAGAGGTGAGCATTAAGATTGATGAGAATATCATGATGATCAAAACACTTGTAGCTTTAGCGCCGCTATTTGGTCTGTTGGGCACGGTGACGGGTATGATTGTGGTGTTTGACGTGATGGCTTTCACGGGCGGTGGGGATGCGAAAGCCATGGCAGGAGGAGTTTCGAAGGCAACGGTACCCACGATGTCCGGTATGGTAGCGGCTCTTTCGGGCGTCTTTGGTTTGACTTACGTCGAGCGACATGCGGAACGAGAGAAGCACCTCCTTGAAGACCATTTGACCATGGACCATTAGTGGCATTAATTTACATGACGATATTGAGGAAAATGGACTTTCATGCGGACTAGAACAAGTAGCTCTGAGGGGCAGGGTCAGGCTATTGATCTGACGCCCATGTTGGATGTGGTTTTTATAATGCTGATTTTCTTCATTGTGACTGCGTCCTTTATCAAGTTGCCCGGGGTTGAAGTTAGCAAGGTTGATGCAAATACTGCAGATCCATACAAGAAAGTAGGTATTTTGGTAGCGGTCAGTGGCAATAATGAATTTTGGATTGATAAGAAACGTGTTGAGACTACTGCCTTGAAACTCAATCTTACGCGGCTTTTTAATGATAATCCTAAGGGTGGGATGGTGATTCAGGCTGATAACGAATCTAATATCGAATCGGTCGCCAAGGTTGCGGATATTGCCAAGGACATTGGCATTTCTCCTATAGCGGTTTCTGTTGAAAACGACTGAGCTTATATTATGGCAATATTAAGGTTGGGAACGTCGGCGCTGCTTGGGATCATGGTTACCTTTTCCTTGATCGTTTTGATGTTTAAGCTGATTGATTCCGGTAACAATGAGATGGATGAAAAAGAATCCATCAAGATTGCTGATTTTTTGCATGTGGAAAGAGAGAGGACTACAAACGCAAAGGTGGCAGAAATAGAGAAGCCTGACGAGCCGGAACCTCCTCCGGAGTTGCCGGATGATAACATTGAATTCGAGACCCCAGAGAACATGGTAAGTATGGCCGCGGCTCCGGTTACAAACAAGCTAAACGTCGGGTTAGGTTCTTTTGCTCGGGATACAGACTTTATACCAGTCTATGTGCCCCAACCTCAGTATCCTCGCCGAGCACAATCTCGTGGCAAGGAGGGGTATGCTGTGGTACAAGTAATTATTACCACGACCGGAGGTGTTAGGGATC
>NZEU01000022.1 GCA_002689135.1 Porticoccaceae bacterium | reverse complement strand
GAAGATGGATTGCGGTTCGCAATTCGCGAGGGAGGACGTACGGTGGGTGCTGGTGTGGTAGCAAAAATTGTAGCGCAGTTACTGAGGGCCGAGAATGATGGTAAGAGGCACCTTATTTGTTACGTCGGAGCGCTGGCAATTAGTTTAATACAAAACATAAGGCCAGTAGTTCAATTGGTAGAGCATCGGTCTCCAAAACCGACTGTTGGGGGTTCGAGTCCCTCCTGGCCTGCCAAATAATCAGTGGAGTGAGTCTTGAAATTGGGTGGAGATGTGCAAAATCAGGGTCATCGTTATGACTGGGCTAAATGGACTCTGGTTTGCGGTTTGGTTGTCGTTGCCATTTATGGTAATTGGTACTATAACGCAGAATCACTCTTCTTCCGTGCGTTAGCGTTTTTGCTGATTTTGGCCGTGTGTGNTGGTATTGCTTTCCGAACTCAAAAGGGTTCAGCTACATGGGAATTGGCGTTGGGTGCAAAAACAGAGTGGCGGAAGGTGATTTGGCCATCCAAGGAAGAGAGAAATCAGACGACTTTGATTGTAGTTGGGGTAATAATGCTCATGGCCTTAATTTTATGGGGAATTGATTCCCTACTGAGTTGGATAGCGTCCCTGATAATGGGATAAGGGAGTCAGATTTCAATGCGTTGGTATGTGGTGCATGCTTACTCAGGCTACGAAAAGAAAGTGGCCTTGGCCCTCCAAGACAGAGTGAAACTAAACCGTCTTGACGATCGTTTTGGCGAAATTATGGTGCCCACGGAGGAAGTAGTGGAGATGCGAGATGGCCAAAAACGCACTAGCGAGCGAATGTTTTTTCCGGGCTATGTTTTGGTTCAGATGGAGTTAGACGATCAAACTTGGCATTTAGTGAGAGAAACGCCCAGGGTTATGGGTTTTATAGGCGGCAAAGCGGATAAGCCTGCACCGATATCTGACAGGGAGGCAGAGTTGATTTTGCAACGAATGCAAGACTCAGAGGAGGCGCCTCGACCTAAGACGATGTTTGAGCCCGGAGAAATGGTTAGGGTCTGTGATGGGCCTTTTAATGATTTCAATGGAGTTGTTGAAGAGGTTAATTATTCGAAAAATAAATTACGGGTAGCAGTGTCCATCTTTGGAAGATCAACTCCAGTGGAATTAGATTTTGTTCAAGTGCAGAAGTCATAGACGGTATCGATATGTTGAAGGAAAGGGTGATCTCGAGGGTAGTGAGAATTTATAACAAACGTCGACTTATTTGTAAGTTGAAATAGTAAAAGTATTTCCTAAAGAGATGCGTATTTAGAGGTGAGGCACCATTTATGGCGAAAAAGGTACAAGCATATGTAAAACTTCAGGTGCCAGCTGGACAGGCCAACCCGAGTCCTCCAGTTGGACCAGCTTTAGGGCAACACGGGGTCAATATTATGGAATTCTGTAAGGGATTTAATGCCCAGACGCAGGGAATTGATGCTGGAGCGCCAGTCCCAGTAGTAATAACTGTGTATGCTGATCGCAGTTTTACTTTTGAAATGAAGACACCGCCCGCCTCCTATTTACTAAAAAAGGCGGCTGGAGTAAAAAGCGGTAGCGGTGAACCTAATAGTAAAAAAGTGGGAGTTGTGACCAGAGCGCAACTTGAAGAAATCGTTAACATAAAACAGCCGGATTTGACCTCGGCTAATTTAGAGGCTGCGATAAATACTATTGCGGGCTCAGCGAGATCGATGGGTCTCGATGTAGAGGGGGCTTAAATGTCGAGAGTCACGAAAAGACGTGGGGTGAGCGATGGTAAAGTCGACCGAACAAGATTTTATGAGATTGACGAAGCTTTGGCGTTACTGAAAGAGCTCGCGACCGTTAAGTTTACCGAATCAGTTGATGTTGCAATAAACCTAGGAGTCGATCCGCGAAAGTCAGATCAAGTGGTTCGCGGAGCGACTACCTTGCCGAATGGTAGGGGAAAAGACGTCAGAGTCTGTGTCTTCGCGCAAGGTGACACAGCCGAGGCGGCGAAAGAAGCAGGTGCGGAATTGGTTGGTATGGAAGATTTAGCTTCTCAAATAAAGGAAGGAAACTTAGATTTTGATGTCGTAATTGCCTCTCCAGATGCTATGAGGGTTGTGGGAATGCTTGGAAAAGTACTGGGTCCTAGGGGGTTAATGCCCAACCCGAAATCGGGGACTGTTACCCCGAACGTTTCGGAAGCGGTGCGCAAAGCAAAGTCGGGACAAATTCGCTATAGAGCCGATAAAAACGGTATTGTACATGGAGGTATCGGTGTGGTTTCTTTCGACGTAGACCTATTAAGAACTAACTTGGAAGCTCTGGTTTCAGATTTGTTGAAAGTGAAGCCCGCATCCTCGAAAGGGGTTTATATGAAAAAAATTACTCTCTCCTCAACTATGGGTCCTGGAATCATGGTTGATAAAACATCCCTTAATTTGTAGGAGTAACAGGCTCTGCTTGAATTACGAATGCAAGTTCGCGTTATTTATGCGCTGACTTTTAAAGACCACGGTTACTTCCTCCTGTTATCTAACTGGGTTGAAACTAATTGACCGTATACACAGTGACATTTCGGCTAGAAAAATGCCGGTAAAATGACGCAAATAAGAGCGTGACGATGATGTCGCGACTGGAGTTAAACAAAGGATTGGACAGAAACGTATGCCTTTAACCCTTGATGAAAAAAAATCGATTGTAATGAATGTCCATGCTACAGCAGAGGTTGCNTTATCCTTAGTAATTGCGGACGCGAGAGGAGTAAGCGTGTCTGAGATGACTAAATTACGAGCCGATGCCAGACCAATAAACGTAAAAATATGTATTGTTCGCAANACCCTTGCCAAAAGGGCATTTGAAGGCACTGACTTCGAGTGCGTTCAAGACGCTCTGAGAGGTCCTTCTTTGTTTGCGTTTTCAATGGATGATCCTGGAGCGGCAGCACGCTTACTTAAGGATTTTGCAAAGGCAAACGAAAATTTCCAAGTCAAGTCGCTTTCGATTGCGGGAAAACTCCTAGACGGTGCTCAAGTGGACGTTTTGGCTAACTTGCCTACACGCATTGAAGCGTTGGGAATGTTAGCGGTGGTTACCTTGGCACCAGTTAACAAACTAGTTAGAACTTTAAATGAGATTCCAACCAAAGCAACGCGAGTAATAGCGGCTATTCGGGAAGCCAAAGAACAAGTGGCTTAAAAGCCTTTATTTTAATTTAAAAACAGAAGGAGGTCCTCAATGGCCCTATCAAATGAAGAAATTTTGGATGCAATTAGTGAGATGAGTGTTATGGATGTGGTAGCACTGGTGAGTGCCATGGAAGAAAAATTTGGTGTCTCAGCACAAGCTGCTGTTGCCGTAGCGGCAGCTCCAGAGGCCGCGGGAGAGGATGTTGCCGCTGAACAAACTGAATTTGATGTTGTGCTTAGTGCGGTTGGAGAAAAGAAGGTTAATGTAATAAAGGCGGTGCGTGCGATTACTGGTTTGGGTCTGAAGGAGGCAAAGGGGATCGTCGATGGCGCGCCCTCAAATGTGAAAGAGGGTGTTTCGAAAGAAGATGCAGAGGACGCAAAAAAACAACTCGAAGAGGCTGGAGCAAGCGTTGAACTTAAGTAATTACCTCCAACTGAACTTCATTACAGCAAAAATCTAATTTTTGCTTCGTCTAGGAGCCCCTGCAATTGTCTGGGCGTTAGAACATTTTTTGAGGAAAAAATATGGCGTATTCCTTTACTGAGAAAAAGCGGATCCGTAAGAATTTTGGTAAATTGCCAAATGTAATGGATTTGCCTTATCTACTATCAATTCAATTAGACTCTTACAAAAATTTTACACAGGTAGGCCTGGCCAAAGAAGCGAGGGAGAACACAGGGCTGCATGCAGCGCTCAGCTCAATATTCCCAATTGTTGGTTATGCCGGTTTTGCGGCACTTGAATATGTAGATTATGTGCTCGGAAGACCGGCCTTTGAAGTGGATGAATGCAAATTACGCGGTGCTACATTTTCGGTGCCACTCCGAGTTCGAGTTCGGCTCTTGATCTACGATAAAGAATCTGCAAACAAAGCGATTAAAGATATCAAAGAGCAAGAAGTGTATTTAGGTGAAATACCTATCATGACAGACAACGGAACTTTTGTAATCAATGGGACCGAACGTGTTATTGTATCTCAGCTCCACCGTTCTCCTGGGGTAATTTTTGATCATGACAAAGGTAAAACGCATTCATCGGGTAAACTTCTCTACACTGCTAGAGTAATCCCATACAGAGGATCCTGGTTAGATTTTGAATTTGACCCAAAAGATTTGCTGTACGTCCGCATCGATCGGCGTAGAAAGTTACCAGCTACTATTTTGTTGCGCGCACTGGGATACTCTAGTGAAGAGATACTTGAGTCGTTTTTTGATACCAGTACGTTCAATTATCGAGATAATGTTTTTTTCCTAGATCTTGATCCTGAAAGATTAAGGGGTGAAATAGCTGTTTTTGAAATTAAAGATAATGAAGGGAATGTAGTTGTCGAAAAAGGCAGGCGCATTACTGCCAGGCATATCCGTCAACTCGCAAAAAATGAAGTGACAACCTTGGAGGTTTCAGACGAATATTTGTTAGGACGCTGTTTAGCAAGAGATATTGAAGACCCGGAAACTGGTGAATTATTGTTCGAATGCAATACCAAGATAGATGCTGAAAATTTAAAGACATTAGTCAGTGCGNNTATATGTAAACTTGAAACGCTTTATACCAATGATTTAGATTGCGGTCCATTTATTTCTGATACGCTCCGCACAGATCCTTCTCGCACTCAACTAGAGGCGCTAGTAGAAATTTACAGAATGATGCGCCCTGGAGAACCTCCAACAAAAGAATCGGCTGAAAACCTTTTCTTCAATCTGTTTTTTAATATCGAGCGGTATGATCTTTCCGGAGTAGGCAGGATGAAATTCAATCGACGTCTTGGACGCGCCGATGAGAATGGATCTGGCATCCTCTATGATAATCGGTATTTCTCAAAGCTAAAATCTGATGAGTCTCAAGAATTAACAGAGATATACAAGAATACATCTGATATCGCTGACGTCATGAAAATGTTGATTGGTATTAGAAATGGTAAAGGAGCCGTAGATGACATCGACCACCTTGGGAATCGAAGAATTCGCTCTGTCGGTGAGATGGCAGAAAATCAGTTTCGAGTAGGGCTGGTTCGTGTGGAACGAGCAGTCAAAGAGCGTTTGGGGGTTGCCGAGTCGGAAAGTTTGATGCCACAGGATTTGATTAATGCTAAACCGGTCGCTGCAGCGATGAAAGAATTTTTTGGATCAAGCCAATTATCTCAGTTTATGGATCAAAATAATCCGTTATCAGAAATTACTCATAAACGTCGCGTTTCTGCGTTGGGACCTGGAGGGTTGACTCGAGAGCGGGCTGGCTTCGAAGTCAGAGACGTTCATCCAACTCACTACGGTCGAGTGTGTCCCATTGAAACTCCTGAGGGTCCCAACATTGGTCTTATCAACTCCCTTGCAACCTATGCACGGACAAATAATTACGGGTTTATTGAAACGCCTTATCGAAGAGTGGAGGGCGGGAGTGTAACAAGTGATATTGAATATTTGTCAGCAATCAATGAATCACAATTTGTTATTGCTCAAGCATCTTCTAAATTGGACACATCCAATAAGTTGTCAGAAGACTTAGTAACAGTGCGTCACCAGAACGAGTTTACCGTGAAATCTCCAGAGGAAGTTGATTACATGGATGTTTCTCCACATCAGGTGGTTTCTGTGGCCGCCNCTTTAATCCCGTTTCTAGAACATGATGACGCGAACCGAGCGCTTATGGGTTCCAATNTGCAGCGACAAGCAGTTCCAACTCTGATAGCAGAGGCCCCGTTAGTTGGAACTGGGATTGAAAGAACCGTAGCGAGTGATTCGGGTGTTTGTAAAGTTGCTCTGCGAGGCGGTGTGGTTGAGAGTGTGGATGCTGCCCGAATTGTTGTGAGGGTAAATGAGTCTGAAGTGGCGCAAGGAGAGGCTGGAGTAGATATATACAATTTAACAAAATATACAAGGTCAAATCAAAATACATGTATAAATCAGCGACCGATTGTAAAGCATGGCGATCATATTTCGCGTAGTGATGTNCTTGCTGATGGGCCATCGGTAGATTTAGGTGAATTAGCGCTTGGCCAAAATATGCGGATAGCGTTTATGCCTTGGAATGGGTATAACTTTGAGGATTCAATTTTAATTTCAGAACGGGTGGTGCAAGAGGATCGTTTTACAACAATTCATATTCAGGAACTAACTTGTGTAGCGAGAGACACAAAGCTTGGTTCAGAGGATATAACTGCAGACATACCAAATGTGGGAGAAGCTGCACTTGCACGGCTTGATGAATCAGGCATCGTTTACATCGGAGCGGAGGTTTCTGCTGGTGATATTTTAGTGGGTAAAGTCACGCCCAAGGGTGAAACTCAGCTCACCCCAGAAGAGAAACTTTTAAGAGCTATTTTTGGTGAGAAGGCGTCTGATGTTAAAGATACTTCATTGCGCGTTCCTACTAGTACAAAAGGCACCGTTATTGATGTACANGTTTTTACAAGAGACGGACTGGATAAAGACCAACGTTCTTTGGATATAGAGAAGATGGAGTTGGACCAGTTCCAGAAAGATTTAAATGATGAATACCGAATAGTTGAGAATGCTACTTTAGCTAGGCTTTTCTCGGCTGTTAATGGTGCTCCAGTGTTAAAAGCGAAGGGAGTAGCTGAAGGTGCTATTATTGATTCTGCAACGGTTGCAGAGTATACAACTGATGACTGGTTTGACATCCGAATGGAATCTCCTGAAATAAACGAGCAGCTTGCACAGGCAAAAGACCAGCTTGAGGAGCGACGTGCACTATTGGATGAACGCTTAGATGAAAAAAAGGGTAAGCTCTCAAGTGGAGACGATTTGGCGCCGGGAGTTTTGAAAACTGTAAAAGTATATCTGGCTGTAAGACGTAGGATTCAGCCCGGAGACAAGATGGCCGGCCGGCACGGTAACAAAGGGGTTATATCAGTAATAAAACCTGTTGAAGATATGCCGTACGATGTTGATGGGGTGCCAGTTGATATTGTTTTAAATCCATTAGGTGTGCCTTCAAGGATGAATGTTGGTCAAATATTGGAGACTCATATGGGAATGGCTGCAAAGGGTCTTGGTGTAAAAATAGATAAAATGCTCAGAGAGCAGACACAGTTGGTGAATATACGTCGTTTCCTACAAGAGATTTATGATACCGGTGATGCAGTGTTTAAAACTGACTTGGCAACGCTATCGGATTCAGAAGTGCTTGAATTAGCATCTAATTTGCGGCGCGGTGTTCCAATTGCAACTCCTGTTTTTGACGGAGCTAGTGAGGTTGAAGTAAAGAAACTACTATCGTTGGCCGATTTGTCAGAATCGGGGCAGTGCGATCTCTATGATGGACGCACAGGCGATAAATTTGATCGACCTGTTACTGTTGGCTACATGTATGTGCTTAAACTCAACCATTTAGTGGACGATAAGATGCATGCTCGATCCACAGGATCCTACAGTTTGGTTACGCAGCAACCTCTCGGGGGTAAAGCACAATTTGGTGGTCAACGGTTTGGAGAAATGGAGGTCTGGGCATTGGAAGCCTATGGGGCAGCCTATACCTTGCAAGAAATGCTCACGGTAAAGTCTGATGATGTCGTTGGGAGAACCAAAATGTACAAAAATATTGTTGACGGAGATCACCGCATGGAGCCAGGTATGCCGGAATCATTCAATGTCTTGGTCAAAGAAATACGTTCTTTAGGGATTAACATTGAGTTGGAGCACGAATAGCTCGGCTAGCACTCTTTGTAACTATATGATTACTACGGCCACAACTTTTTTTATTTGGAGGATAAGTCTTGAAAGACCTTGTGAATCTACTCAAGCAAAAAGATCAAAGTAGCGAATTTGACAATTTGCGAATTAGTTTAGCGTCTCCGGAGATGATCCGGTCTTGGTCATTTGGTGAGGTGAAGAAACCTGAAACCATTAACTACAGGACATTTAAGCCAGAGCGAGAGGGTCTTTTTTGCGCAAAAATTTTTGGTCCTGTTAAAGATTATGAGTGTTTGTGTGGCAAATACAAGCGCATGAAGCATCGAGGCATTGTTTGTGAAAAGTGCGGGGTAGAAGTAACTCTTACAAAAGTTAGACGAGAGCGCATGGGTCATATTGAATTGGCGTGCCCAGTGGCTCATATTTGGTTTTTGAAATCGTTACCATCTCGCATCGGCCTCATGCTTGACATGACTCTTAGAGAGATAGAGCGAGTTCTTTACTTTGAATCGTTCGTGGTTACTGATCCGGGATTAACGACTCTCGAAAAGGGCCAGCTTCTAACGGACGAAGAGTACTTTGAGGCAATGGGTGAGTTTGGAGATGAATTTGTGGCCTTGATGGGAGCGGATGCAATTCAGTCATTGTTAAGAGAAATTAATTTGGACGACGAAATAACGAGTATTCGAGAGGAAATACCAAACACGCGCTCAGAGACTAAAATTAAAAAGATTTCGAAAAGGTTAAAGCTGTTAGAGGCGTTTCATGGTTCTGGCAACAAGCCTGAATGGATGATTTTAAAGGCTTTGCCTGTGTTGCCACCAGATTTAAGGCCATTGGTTCCTCTTGATGGAGGTCGTTTTGCGACATCAGATTTAAACGATTTGTACAGACGCGTAATCAATAGAAACAACCGTTTGAAAAGACTTTTAGAGCTTAGCGCTCCGGACATCATTGTTCGAAATGAGAAACGAATGTTACAAGAGTCAGTGGATGCGCTTTTAGATAATGGGCGGCGGGGACGCGCAATTACTGGTTCCAACAAGCGTCCACTAAAGTCATTAGCTGACATGATTAAGGGAAAGCAGGGGCGGTTTCGCCAAAATTTGTTGGGTAAAAGAGTAGATTATTCCGGTCGATCAGTAATCGTGGTGGGACCAACGCTGCGTTTACATCAGTGTGGATTACCAAAAAGGATGGCTTTGGAGCTCTTTAAACCTTTTATTTTTAGCAAGCTTGAGCTAAGGGGTTTGGCAACTACTATCAAAGCGGCAAAGAAAATGGTGGAGCGAGAAGAGGCGATTGTCTGGGATATTCTTGATGAGGTAATCCGTGAACATCCAGTGCTGTTAAATCGTGCGCCTACTCTTCACCGTCTTGGTATACAGGCTTTTGAACCAGTTCTAATTGAAGGTAAGGCTATTAATTTACACCCTTTGGTGTGTGCCGCTTATAACGCTGATTTTGACGGAGATCAAATGGCAGTTCACGTACCTCTCACAATCGAAGCTCAAATGGAGGCAAGAGCTTTGATGATGTCAACTAATAACATTCTTTCCCCAGCTTCAGGTGAACCCATAATTGTTCCCTCACAGGATGTGGTCTTAGGATTGTATTATATGACCCGTGCACGGATAAATGTGCTTGGAGAGGGTATGGTTTTTAGTGATGTGAGAGAAGTTTCTCGAGCTTACCATTCAAAACACGCACATTTACAAGCTCGAATAAAGGTCCGTGTTAATGAGACTACAATTGATGAGGTTACTGGAGAGCGTTCGACTGTTAGAAGCATAGAGGAAACAACAGTCGGAAGAGCGTTGTTATGGGATATTACACCTGATGGAGTTCCATTTTCATTGGTGAACAAGCCGATGGTAAAGCGAGCTATTTCGACCGTTATTAACGAGTGTTATCGGCGTGTTGGACTCAAGGACACTGTTATCTTTGCAGACCAGCTAATGTATATGGGGTTTGATTTTTCAACAAGGTCAGGCGCTTCTATAGGTGTGAATGACTTTGTTATACCAGATGACAAACAAGAGATAATTAGTTCTGCCGATGACCAAGTCAGAGAGATAGAGAGTCAGTTTGCATCTGGTCTTGTAACTCAAGGTGAAAAATATAATAAAGTTATTGATATCTGGTCACAAGCAAATGACAAAGTTGCTAAATCCATGATGAAGGGTATTAGCAAAGATAACTTTGTTAATTCAGAGGGCAATCGAGAGCAGCAAGACTCATTTAATTCTGTATTTATAATGGCCGACTCTGGCGCGCGAGGATCACCTGCGCAAATACGACAGTTGGCGGGAATGAGGGGGCTGATGGCTCGCCCTGACGGGTCAATAATCGAGACCCCAATTACGGCAAATTTTCGTGAGGGACTCAATGTGCTTCAATATTTTATCTCCACGCATGGTGCAAGAAAAGGGCTTGCCGATACGGCCTTGAAGACAGCAAATTCTGGTTACTTGACGCGTCGTTTAGTTGATGTTGCGCAGGACGTTGTAGTGACGGAGACTGATTGCGGCACTACAGACGGATTGGTGATGTCGCCAGTCATTGAAGGAGGCGATATTATTGAAACCCTTGGAGACCGTATTTTAGGGAGGGTGGTTGCATCTGACGTGAAATATCCGGGCAGTAAAGAGATAGCGGTACCCTCGGGAACTATGATTGATGAGCAATGGGTAAAGCGTATCGAAGATGCTGCCATCGATGAAGTAAAGGTGAGGTCACCTATTACCTGCGAGGTGCGTCATGGAATATGTGCGGCATGTTATGGGCGTGATTTAGCGCGGGGTCATAGAGTCAACCAGGGCGAGTCAGTAGGAGTTATTGCAGCTCAGTCTATCGGAGAGCCGGGCACTCAGCTTACGATGCGTACATTCCATATTGGGGGCGCTGCATCTCGTGCATCAGCCGTCGATAATGTAAAAGTGAAGCAAAAAGGGACCGTTCGGCTGATTAATTTAAAGACTGTTCAAAACAAGACGGGTCATTTGGTTGCAGTATCGCGATCTGGCGCGTTAGCAATTACGGACGAGAATGGCAGAGAGAGGGAGAGATATAAACTGCCTTATGGGGCAATGATAAAAGTTAAGGACTCTGATAACGTAGTATCGGGAGATGTAGTTGCTAATTGGGACCCACACACGCACCCAATAGTTACTGAAGTATCGGGTAAAGCAGCTTTCTCTGGTATGGAAGAGGGCTTAAGCACTCGGCAACAGACCGATGAAATAACGGGCTTAACCAGCATCTCAATTATCGACCAAAACGAGCGGCCAGCGGCTGGTAAAGATTTAAAACCAATTATTTCCCTCACAGACTCCAATGGAAAGGAATTGATTTTTCCTAATTCTACGGTTCCTGCTCATTATCCACTCCCCGCAAATGCGAGCATCAGTATTAGTGATGGAGAACAGATTGAAATTGGCCAAATCATTGCTCGTATTCCACAAGAGTCTGGTGGTACAAAGGACATTACTGGTGGGTTGCCGAGGGTTGCTGATTTATTTGAAGCCAGAAAACCAAAAGATCCAGCTATCCTTGCTGAAATTACTGGTACTGTAACACTTGGTAAAGAGACTAAAGGAAAATTGCGCTTGGTCATTACGCCAGATGATGGGAAACCGTTGGCAAATGGCAAGTTACAGTATGAAGAACTAATCCCAAAATGGCGGCAATTAGGCGTTTTCGAGGGAGAGCACGTTGAAAAAGGCGAAGTTATCTCAGATGGACCTCCAACTCCACATGATATTTTACGTTTAAAAGGCATTGGTGAGCTCGCTAAATACATTGTTAATGAAATTCAGGAAGTTTATAGGTTGCAGGGAGTAAAAATTAACGACAAGCATATTGAAGTTATTACGCGACAGATGTTAAGAAAAGTAGAGATAACAGACATGGGCGATTCATCTCTCATAAGGGGCGAGCAGGTAGAGTATCGACAGGTGATTGAGGAGAACGAGAGGTTGCGCGCAGAGGGCCTACAACCGGCTAAATATGAGCGCCAGTTATTGGGTATCACCAAAGCATCACTTGCAACTGAGAGCTTTATTTCGGCCGCGTCTTTCCAAGAAACTACACGTGTTTTGACTGAAGCAGCTGTTACAGGAAAGGCTGATCCGCTGAGAGGTTTAAAAGAGAATGTTGTGGTTGGGCGTTTAATACCGGCCGGAACAGGGCTTGCCTATCATTCGCAGAGACGAAAAGAGCGAGATGCAAAACTAGATTCAGCCAAAAGCGCAGCTGACGTTGAAGCTGCTCTTCTGGAGGCCTTTAGTGTAGACCTAGTGAACGAATGATGAATCTTCGCTAAGAACGAACGAGTGCTTGACGATGGACATTGACCTGACTAGACTTGTCCCCTGATTAAGTGGCCTGTGGCTTTTATACTTGTGGTTACCTGAGAGTGACGCAATTTATTTGTAATGATAATAATCATCAGCAACTGATAGAGAGAAAGTAATGGCGACAATCAATCAGCTCGTCCGAAAGCCTAGGCAGAGAAAAGTCAGCAAATCGGACGTGCCAGCCTTGAGAGCATGCCCTCAACGGAGGGGCGTATGTACAAGAGTGTATACAACCACGCCAAAGAAGCCTAATTCTGCTTTAAGAAAAGTATGCCGTGTTCGGTTAACCAGCGGTTTCGAAGTGACGTCTTACATAGGTGGTGAGGGACATAATTTGCAGGAACATAGTGTGGTTTTGATCAGGGGTGGCCGAGTGAAAGATTTGCCCGGAGTAAGATACCATACTGTCAGAGGAACGTTGGACACTTCCGGAGTAAATGGGCGTACTCAACGAAGGTCCAAATACGGAACTAAACGTCCAAAATAACAAGAAAACAAATAACTGATAACGGTATTAAGTCGGGTATAACAGTCTTAAATTAAAGGCTACCGTGCATAAGCTGAAAGAGAAAAGGTCATTTAATATGCCAAGAAGAAGAGTTGTAGCAAAGCGGGAAATTCTTCCAGACCCCAAGTATGGCAATACAATACTAGCCAAATTTATGAACCACGTTATGGTGAGTGGAAAAAAGGCGGTGGCGGAGAGAATTGTATATGGAGCTATGACAGCGGTCGAAGATCGTTTAAAAAGGGACCCGGTACAAGTTTTTCAGGAAGCGCTAGAAAACGTTGCTCCCATGGTGGAAGTTAAATCGCGTAGAGTAGGGGGGGCGACGTACCAAGTGCCGGTGGATGTCAGACCAGCCCGAAGAACGGCTCTCGCCATGAGGTGGTTGGTGGACTATGCTAGAAGCAGGGGTGAAAAATCTATGCCTCAACGTCTAGCAGGAGAGTTAGTTGATGCTGTTCAGGGCAAAGGTGGTGCGGTGAAAAAACGTGAAGATGTTCATCGTATGGCAGAGGCTAACAAGGCATTCTCTCACTTCCGCTTTTAAATTATTGTAGACAGTGCGCTATAACTTAAAAAGGGTGGCCGAGTCGGCTGCCCTTTGCAGTTTTTAGGAAAAAATATCGTGACTCGTCAGACCCCTATTGAATATTACCGTAATATTGGAATTTGCGCCCATGTCGATGCTGGAAAGACTACTACTACTGAGAGAGTGCTGTTTTACACAGGGCTTTCCCACAAGTTGGGAGAGGTACATGACGGCGCAGCCACCATGGATTGGATGGAGCAGGAGCAAGAGAGAGGGATCACGATAACTTCCGCAGCGACGACCTGCTTTTGGAAAGGTATGGACTCTCAGTATAGTTCGCATCGAATTAATATTATTGATACTCCGGGACATGTCGATTTCACCATCGAAGTGGAGCGGTCACTGCGTGTTTTGGATGGCGCGATTGTTGTCCTATGCGCCACATCAGGAGTCCAACCTCAAACGGAAACGGTGTGGCGTCAAGCTAACAAGTACGAAGTACCCCGTTTAGTATTTGTGAATAAAATGGATCGAGCTGGTGCAAATTTTACGGGCGTAATACAGCAATTAAAAGATAGGTTGGGTGTAACCGCGGTTCCTGTACAAATGACTCTAGGCTCAGAGAGTGACTTTCAAGGCGTAGTCGATCTGATTAAAATGAAAGCAATATACTGGAGCGATAATGACCAAGGTATGACTTTCGAATATGCGGAAATTCCAGAAGAATCGCAAAAAATATGCAATGAAATGCGGGAATTCGTGATTGAGACAGCAGTAGAGGCTGACGACACGTTGATGACAAAGTATTTGGATGAACAGCCTCTGAGTGAAGCAGAGATTATTGCCGGGCTTCGCAAACGTACTCTGAATAATGAAATAGTACCAGTGNTAGGTGGTTCAGCGTTCAAGAATAAAGGGATTCAGGCGATGCTTGATGCTGTTATTCAATATTTGCCTTCTCCGATTGATATTAAGCCGGTTGAGGGTTGCACAGATTTCGGGGAGAAAGGATTACGTGTAGCAGAGGATAATGCTCCTTTTTCAGCGTTGGCCTTTAAAATTGCATCTGATCCTTATGTTGGTTCATTGACTTTTATTCGAGTTTATTCAGGTCGTTTGGAGAGCGGTACGTCAGTTTACAATTCTACNAAGCAAAAACGTGAAAGGATTGGACGGATGGTGCAAATGCAATCAAATAGCCGCGAAGAAATAAAGCAAGTGTTAGCTGGCGATATTGCTGCAGCGATAGGATTAAAGGATATTTTGACGGGAGATACTTTATGTTCAGAAGATCACAAAATTGTATTGGAGGAAATGGAATTTCCAGATCCAGTTATATCGGTCGCAGTTGAGCCTCGTTCTAAGGTGGATCAAGAAAAAATGGGTGTGGCACTGGGCAAGTTGGCTCAGGAAGATCCCTCTTTTCGTGTCATTACAGATTTAGATAGCGGACAAACTATCATTTCTGGTATGGGAGAATTGCACTTAGATATTTTGGTCGATCGCATGCGACGGGAATTTTCCGTTGAGGCTAATATAGGAAAGCCTCAAGTAGCCTATCGAGAAGCTATCGAGAATCGGTGTACGATCGAGGGAAAATTCGTCCGTCAATCAGGCGGAAGAGGGCAGTATGGTCATGTTTGGATTAAATTTGAACCGGCTGAAAACTCCGATCAGGTAGGACTTGAGTTCAAAAATGAAATTGTCGGTGGTGCAGTTCCGCGAGAATATATCTTAGCAGTAGCTAAAGGTATTGAAGAGCAAATGCAGAACGGCATCCTCGCTGGCTATCCTCTTCTGGGATTAAAAGCCACTTTATATGACGGGTCCTATCATGAAGTTGACTCATCTGAAATTGCGTTCAAAATTGCGGGCTCATTAGCGACTAAAAAATTGTCAGATGAGGGCNCAGTTGTCCTTTTAGAGCCAATAATGAAAGTTGAAGTCGTTACTCCGGAGATCAACATGGGGGATGTTGTTGGCGATCTCAATCGCCGCCGTGGTCTTATAAGCGGTTTAGAAGATAATGCCCAAGGCAAAGTGGTCAGCGCGGAAGTTCCATTGGCAGAGATGTTTGGGTATGCAACCGACCTTAGGTCAGCCTCACAAGGGAGAGCAACTTTCACGATGGAGTTCAGTCGTTATTGTCAAGCACCTAAAAACGTACGCGATCTCATCATTTCAAAGACTCAGGGCCACTAAAACTTAATGCTATCCACTTTAAAAAGTTTAAGATATCGGTGTGGTGCTATTTTGCATCACGTAATTCTTTGGCTGCACTTATGACTTCACTGGCGATATTTTGTGGACAAGGCATGTAATGAGAGAATTCCATTGAAAATTGACCTCGTCCCGATGTCATGGTTCGTAGCTGGCCGATGTAACCAAACATTTCTGCCAATGGAACATCCGCTTTGATTCTAACCCCTGTTGTCGCTGCTTCTTGATCTTTAATCATTCCTCGGCGACGATTTAGGTCACCGATGACGTCACCGACATGATCCTCTGGTGTAAAGACATCTACTTTCATTATTGGCTCTATGATTTGAGGTCCTGCTTTAGGCATGGTTTGCCTAAAAGCTCCTTTTGCGGCAATTTCAAAAGCTACGGCCGATGAATCCACTGCATGGTAGGCACCATCAAATATTTCAAATTCAACGTCTAGAACAGGATATCCGGCCATCGGCCCGTCAGACATCATTACCTTAAATCCTTTCTCAATAGCTGGAAAAAATTCTTTGGGTATATTTCCTCCTACGACTGTTGAACTAAACAAAAAACCGCTACCTGGTTCACCAGGGCGAATGCGAAAATCGATTTTCCCAAATTGTCCAGACCCACCAGATTGTTTCTTGTGAGTGTAACTATCTTCGATAGCCTTTGTTATAGTTTCTCGGTATGCGACTTGAGGAGCACCAACAATTAGATCCACTCCATAAGTTCTTTTTAAAATGTCAACTTTGATATCCAAATGTAGTTCACCCATCCCTTTCAGAATTGTTTCCCCTGAATCTTCATCAGTTTCTACCCGAAAAGAAGGGTCTTCTGCTACCATTTTTCCTATGGCAATTCCCATTTTTTCCGAACCACCTTTGTCTTTTGGTTTCACTGCTATGGATATCACAGGTTCAGGGAATATCATCGGCTCCAGCGTAACTGGCGATTTTGGATCGCACAAAGTATGGCCGGTCTGAACATTCTTCATTCCAACAATAGCGATAATGTCACCGGCAATTGCAGACTCTATTTCATTTCGGTCGTCGGCATGCATTTCGACCATGCGACCAATGCGCTCGGTCTTTCCGGTGTAAGAATTATAAATTGTCATCCCACGTTCTAATTTTCCAGAATAAATTCTAATGAAAGTTAGCGCACCAAACCGGTCATCCATGATTTTAAATGCAAGTGCTTTAAACGATTCTGCAGTTGACACAATAGCGTATTCGCCCGTTTCATCACCTTTTTCATCAGTCAGGGGCTGAGGATCGACTTCAGTAGGGTTAGGAAGAAAATCAACGACCGCGTCGAGTACCATTTGTATCCCTTTATTTTTAAAAGCAGAACCGCAATAGGTCGGAAAGAAATCTAGCGCTATCGTACCCTTTCGAATACAGCCTTTAATTTCTTCTATGGAAATTTCCTCCCCCTCCATGTAGGCCATCATTAAATCGTCGTCCTGCTCTATTGCAGATTCTACTAAGCGCTCGCGGTATTCTTCTACTTGTTCCGACATATATTCAGGGACATCTACAATCTGATAATTTTCTGGCATACCTGAGTCATCCCAAACATATGCCTGACGCGTTAGAAGATCAACAAGGCCCACGAAGTCCTCCTCAATACCGATTGGAAGACACATAACTATTGGACTTGCGCCGAGAACCTTTTTTATTTGCTCGACAACTCTTAAAAAATCGGCACCCACTCTATCCATCTTGTTTACTAAAATTATTCTAGCAACTTCAGACTCGTTCGCGTATCTCCAGTTAGTTTCTGACTGCGGTTCAACTCCACCAGAACCACAAAAAACACCAACTCCGCCGTCTAGAACTTTTAATGACCGATATACTTCTACAGTAAAATCGACATGACCAGGAGTGTCTATAATGTTGAGACGATGGTCGCGCCAATAACATGTCGTCGCTGCAGATTGTATTGTGATACCTCGTTCTTGCTCTTGTTCCATAAAGTCGGTGGTCGCTGCGCCGTCATGTACTTCTCCGGTTTTATGGATTTTCCCAGTTAACTTCAGAATTCGTTCTGTCGTAGTAGTTTTCCCAGCGTCTACGTGAGCGAATATGCCTATGTTTCTGTAGTGAGATAAATCAGTCATTTTTGAACTCAGCGATGTAAGGATATCGGTTAATAAAAAACGGGGCGAGTATACAGGATAAAACTAAGATTGCAGAGTAAAATTGCTCCGCTTTAGGGTTTTAAAATCATTTTATTTTAACATGTCATGAATTTGTTGCAGAGTTTATCTCAGTTATGAGTAGGGAGAAAAAAATACTGACGAGATTACAGTTTCCCATTGTTCTAATTGACTATGCCAGATTTCGGTTTGAAAATATTTTATAGCAAATTTTCATGTAATTTTGCTCAAGATTTCAATTTTTTGAAATATGCAATTTAAAGCTCGTTTAGGAGACGCTGAAATGGCAAAAGAAAAGTTTGAAAGGAATAAGCCTCATGTGAATGTGGGTACTATTGGGCATGTGGATCATGGTAAGACGACGTTAACTGCTGCTTTAACTCGCGTTTGTGCTGAGGTGTGGGGAGGTGAGATTAAAGCGTTTGATCAGATTGATAATGCTCCTGAAGAACGTGCACGAGGCATTACCATATCGACGGCTCATGTGGAATATGATTCGCCCAATCGGCATTATGCGCACGTCGATTGCCCAGGACATGCGGATTATGTTAAGAATATGATTACTGGGGCGGCTCAGATGGATGGAGCGATTTTGGTGTGTGGAGCAACTGATGGTCCAATGCCTCAGACTCGTGAACATATTCTATTAGCTCGTCAGGTTGGCGTCCCCTATGTAGTAGTGTTTTTAAATAAAGCAGATTTGTTGGCGGAAGACTGTGGCGGTGTTGGTTCCGAAGAATACGATGAGATGGTTGAGTTAGTAGAGATGGAACTAAGAGAACTTTTGGATTTGTATGATTTTCCGGGTGACGATACCCCCATTATAGTGGGTTCTGCCTTGATGGCTTTAGAGGGGAAAGATGATAATGAACTCGGTACTTCAGCGGTTACAAAGTTAGTAGAATCTTTAGATAGTTACATTCCGGAACCTGAGCGTGCAATAGATCAACCATTTTTGATGCCTATAGAGGATGTTTTTTCGATTGCGGGCCGAGGCACTGTTGTAACTGGTCGAGTGGAACGAGGTATTGTGAAAGTTGGTGAAGAAGTTGAAATTGTAGGTATTAATGATACCAGCAAGACTACTTGTACTGGAGTTGAAATGTTTCGAAAACTTTTGGATGAGGGTCGTGCAGGTGAAAATGTCGGAGTTTTATTGCGCGGAACTAAACGTGAGGAAGTAGAGCGAGGACAAGTCTTATCGAAGCCTGGGTCCATAAAGCCGCACACTGTTTTTGATGCCGAAGTATATGTTTTATCGAAAGATGAGGGGGGGCGTCATACTCCTTTCTTTAAGGGTTATAGGCCACAGTTTTATTTTCGAACGACGGATGTTACTGGTGCATGCGAGTTGCCTGATGGTGTTGAGATGGTGATGCCGGGTGATAACATCCAGATGTCAGTAACGCTGATTGCTCCAATTGCGATGGAAGATGGATTGCGGTTCGCAATTCGCGAGGGAGGACGTACGGTGGGTGCTGGTGTGGTAGCAAAAATTGTAGCGTAGTTACTGAGGGCCGAGAATGATGGTAGAACTTGCAGTCATTGGCGTTGCGTAAACCTGTTCATAGTAATTCTTTCCTGGGAATTTGGACTTTGGTAGCAAAGTAATTTTTGTTGTGGTGTTGTGATTATGGAAAGAGCATCAGTTTCACGCTGATCGTGAGTATGCAAGTGTTCAAAGGGCTTGACATCTCTGGGCTCCAGGTCTAGACTTCGCGCTCGCTTTTTGTGGGCAAATATAGTAATAGATCGCTGTAGTTTCCAAGGAAAATAGGTGACGAGATGCAAAATCAGAGTATTAGAATACGCCTTAAAGCGTTTGACCATAAGTTAATTGATACGTCTACTCAAGAGATAGTAGAAACCGCCCGACGCACAGGGGCGCAGATTCGGGGGCCGATTCCCTTACCTACAAGAAGAGAGAAATTCACTGTTCTAATATCGCCTCACGTGAACAAAGATGCTAGAGACCAATATGAAATACGTACTCATAAAAGACTATTGGATATTGTAGAGCCAACGGAAAAGACGGTGGACGCTTTAATGAAATTAAATCTGGCGGCTGGTGTCGAGGTGCAGATTAGTCTCAGTTAGACCTCTTTTACGAATCTTTTTTATTGAGATTTAGTCGTGTAACTTTGTTCTTGAAGGTCATAGTGGTGGCGAGGCGAGAAAACGGGAGAAGAATGATAATGACGTTAGGACTAGTTGGCCGCAAATGTGGTATGACCCGAGTGTTTAGCGATGATGGTCTGGCGATTCCTGTTACGGTAATCGAAGTGCAACCCAACAAAATCACTCAAATTAAAACATTGGCATGTGACGGTTATGAGGCAATTCAGGTAACGAAAGGTCATCAAAAGACCTCAAGGTTAAACAGGTCACAAGTAGGACATATGATGAAAGCTGGTATCGAATCTGGGAACGGATATTGGGAGTTTCGAACGGATGGATTATCAGAATCTTTCAAGTTGGGCGCTACTCTAACTGTTGATCGATTTGTTGATGGGCAATATATAGATGTTGTAGCAACGTCAAAAGGTAAGGGGTTTCAGGGGGGCGTCAAACGATGGAACTTTGCAATGCAGGATGCCACTCACGGAAACTCCATTTCGCACAGGGCACCAGGTTCAATCGGACAAAATCAGACACCTGGAAGAGTTTTTAAGGGAAAAAAGATGGCCGGCCAAATGGGTGGTCAACGAGTCACCACTCAAAATTTACAGATTGTAAGAGTTGATTCTGACAGACAGTTGATTCTTGTAAAAGGCGCTGTTGCGGGAGCACCCGGAGGTGATGTACTGATACGCCCTGCGGTGAAGGGATGAGGGTTTTCTCATGGAGCTAGCCGTATTCTCACCAGAGGGCAAAGAGCGAATGATTGAAGTCTCTGATAAAGCTTTTGGCCGGAAGTATAACCAAGATTTAGTCCATCAGTCGGTGGTGGCGTATTTGGCGGGAGGACGCCAAGGGACAAGCGCACAAAAGAATCGATCAGCAGTATCCGGGGGAGGTAGAAAACCATTTAGGCAGAAGGGTACTGGGCGAGCACGTGCAGGGACTACAAGAAGTCCAATTTGGCGGTCTGGAGGAGTCACATTTGCCGGTGGGTTACAAAACTTTTCGAAGAAATTAAACCGCAAAATGTATCGCGCTGCGCTGAGCTCGATACTCTCTGAGCTTGCACGGCAAAGTCGACTTTTGATAGTTGATGAATTCTCTGTTGAAACTCCGAGGACAAGGGTGTTGTTGGAAAAACTTGCTGAGTTCGGCCTCCTTGATGCACTTATTGTTAGCGAACCTTTGGATAAAAATTTGTACTTATCCTCGCGTAACATAAATGGAGTGGAGGTTTGTGATGTCGCGGGAGTAAACCCAGTGCGTCTCATCAATTCTCCAAAGGTGATTATGAGCGTTTCAGCATTAAAAAAGATTGAAGAGGTGCTGTCTTGAACGAGGAACGAGTGTATAAAGTGATTTTAGGACAGCATATTACGGAAAAGTCTGCGAGTACGGGGGGTGAGTCGAATCTTGTGGTTTTTAAGGTTGCACCTGATTCCACTAAGGTGGAGATAAAGAAAGCGGTGCAGAAGCTGTTTCTTGTCGACGTAGAGGATGTCCGCGTGGTAGGCGTTAAAGGCAAATTGCGTCGGACCAAGCATGGGTTTGGCAAGCGTAGTGATTGGAAGAAGGCATATGTGCGTTTGTCTACTGACAGTAACCTTGACTTGGCGGTTATCGAATAGGAGATTTGTATGCCAGTAGCGAAGAGAAAACCTACGTCCCCCGGACGTAGATTCGTTATAAGCGTCATTAATTCTGAACTTCATAAGGGAAGTCCGTATGGCCCATTGATAGAGAAAAAAAATCGTTCTGGGGGGCGTAATTCTTCGGGGCGAATTACCGTCCGCCACATAGGTGGGGGACATAAACAGAATTACAGGGTAATCGATTTTAAAAGAAATAAAGATGGCATTCCCGCGGTTGTCGAGCGATTGGAGTATGACCCCAACAGAAGCGCTAATATCGCCCTTATCTGCTACATGGACGGTGCTCGCAGTTATATCATTGCCCCCAAAGAGTTGAAGAAAGGGGATAATGTTATTTCTGGGGCTGATGCATCGATTAAGATCGGAAACTGTTTGCCTATCAAATGTATCCCCTTGGGTTCAATAGTGCATTGTATCGAAATGAGGCCCGGAAAAGGAGCGCAGATAGCTCGTAGCGCCGCTACCTCTGCCCAGCTGGTTGCTAGGGAGGGACGTTATGCAACACTCCGACTTAAAAGCGGTGAAATGCGTAAATTGCTATCTGATTGTCGAGCAACCATTGGTGAAGTTTCTAATAACGAACATAATTTACGTTCTTTGGGGAAAGCTGGAGCGTCAAGGTGGCGGGGAGTGCGGCCTTCAGTGAGAGGAGTCGCCATGAACCCGGTGGATCATCCTCATGGTGGAGGGGAAGGAAGAACATCTGGAGGACGACACCCTGTAACTCCTTGGGGCGTGCCCACCAAAGGATATAAAACTCGCAAAAATAAGCGTACTGATAAATATATTTTGCGTCGACGGAAGTAGAATTTCCGAAAAAAATCGAGAAGGAGAGTGGAATTGCCACGGTCATTAAAAAAGGGTCCTTTTGTAGACCATCACTTGCTCAAAAAAGTTGAAGTGGCCCTAGAAGCCAAGGATCGAAGACCAATAAAAACCTGGTCCAGAAGGTCAATGATATTGCCTGACATGGTGGGCCTAACAATCGCAATTCATAATGGTAGACAACATATTCCAGTATTGATTAATGAGGAAATGGTTGGACACAAGCTTGGAGAATTCTCGCCGACCCGCACATATCGAGGTCATGCGGCAGACAAAAAATCTAAGCGCTAATCATGATGGAATCGAGGAATAATTATGGGAGAGGTATCAGCGGTGTTGAGAGGAGCAAGAATTTCGGCTCAAAAGGTTCGTCTAGTGGCCAATCAAGTGAGAGGAAAAGATGCCGAGAAAGCTCTTGACATCTTGCAGTTCAGCGAAAAGAAAGGAGCTTCTATATTGAAAAAAGTGCTTGAGTCAGCTATAGCTAATGCTGAGCACAACGAGGGTGCTGATGTGGATGAGCTGGTGATATCCCGAATATTTGTTGATGAAGGAGCTACCATGAAACGAATTAAGCCGAGGGCTAAAGGGCGTGCCGATCGTATTCTTAAACGTAGTTGTCATATTACTGTGGAAGTTGGAGAGCGATAAATGAAACATTCGGGAGCATACTAATGGGGCAGAAAGTTCATCCAATAGGCATTCGTCTTGGTATCGTTAATAAGCACAGTTCAACGTGGTTTGCAACCACTAGGGATTACCCTGAAAAACTTTTCCAAGATCTAACGGTTAGAGACTTTATTCGAGAGAGATTGGCGCATGCTTCTGTAAGTAGGGTGGATATAGAACGGCCCTCTGATAGTGCGAGAGTAACTATATACACTGCGCGCCCTGGCATTGTGATAGGTAAAAAAGGCGAGGACGTAGAGCGTTTACGTGGTGATGTTTCAATTAAAATGAACTGTCCTGTACACATAAATATAGAAGAAATAAGGAAGCCTGATCTCGACGCATCACTTACAGCTCAAAATGTTGCTCAACAATTGGAGAGAAGGGTTATGTTCCGAAGAGCCATGAAGCGGGCAGTGCAAAATGCAATGAGAGGAGGAGCTTTAGGGGTGAAAATTAAAGTAGGTGGTCGCCTCGGGGGGGCAGAAATAGCTCGGTCCGAATGGTACAGGGAAGGCCGTGTCCCACTCCACACCTTGAGAGCAAACATAGATTATGCGACAGCTGAAGGGAATACCACCTACGGCGTAATAGGGGTGAAAGTTTGGATCTTTAAAGGTGAGCTTCTTGGTGGCGATACGCCAGACAATAACCTAACTCAAGAAAAGACAACACGTAAATAGCTCATAGGATTTAAAGTACATGTTACAGCCAAAACGAACCAAATTTCGAAAGATGCACAAAGGCCGAAACCGAGGGCTCGCGTTAAGAGGATGTAAGGTAAACTTTGGTGAATTTGGTTTGAAAGCAACAGGCAGAGGGAGGCTTACTGCCCGTCAAATTGAGGCTGCTCGACGAGCCATATCTCGGCATATAAAGCGTGGCGGTAAAATTTGGATACGTGTTTTTCCAGATAAACCAATTACACAAAAACCGTTAGAGGTTCGGATGGGTAAGGGTAAAGGAAATGTGGAATATTGGGTGGCACTTATACAGCCAGGTAGAGTTCTGTTTGAAATGGAGGGTGTAGACGAGAATATTGCGAGGGAAGCGTTTGCCTTAGCTTCTGCAAAACTACCAATATCGACTACATTCGTCAAAAGATCGGTGATGTAACTATGAAAACAAAGGAATTGCGAAACAAGCCTTTAGGTGAACTACACGAGGTCTTGAAAATAGAGTTAAAAAAAACCTTCAAGTTGAGGATGCAGCTAGCGTCAGGTCAACTAACGGAGACTCATGAATTGCGACGCGCCCGAAGAAATACAGCAAGGGTTAAGACGGTGTTAAACGAAAAGTTGGGAGAATGACATGATAAAGAAAACAATTAAGAAACGTGTTCTTTCCGGCAAAGTAGTTAGCGATAAAATGGACAAGACAGTGACCGTTTTGGTCGAGAGACGGGTTAAGCACCCGGTCTATGGAAAGATTTTGACTAAGTCCTCCAAGATTGCAGCACATGATGAAAGTAATAAATTGAGGGTGGGTGATTTTGTGACGATTGAAGAAAGTCGTCCAATCTCGAAAAGAAAGGCGTGGACTTTGGTTAATGCAGACTAAACGTTGCCGGCCGCGATGTTCGGTTTTGCGGATAGAGTAAAATAGGGAAGGAACATGATACAAACGGAAAGTTATCTAGATGTAGCCGATAACAGTGGAGCTCGTAAGGTGATGTGTATAAAGGTTCTTGGGGGATCACATCGTCGTTATGCATGCGTCGGTGACATAATTAAAGTGACGGTGAAAGAGGCTATTCCGCGGGGTAAAGTCAAGAAAGGACAAGTAATGAGTGCTGTTGTGGTCCGCACCAGAAAGGGGTTAAGACGGTCAGATGGCAGTCTAATAAAGTTTGATGATAATGCAGCGGTTCTTCTCAACGCTAACTTGGCCCCTGTGGGGACTCGGATTTTCGGTCCAGTGACCCGCGAGCTCAGAACGGAGAAATTTATGCGCATTATTTCGTTAGCTCCTGAGGTTCTGTAGCATGAGGTATCTAAGATGTTAAAAATTACTCGAGATGATGAAATCATCGTCATTGCTGGTAGAGATAAAGGTAAGCGAGGAAAGGTGTTAAAAGTTCTTGAAAATAACCGTTTAGTGGTTGCAGGGATACAAATGGTCAAGAAACATCAAAAGCCTAATCCGCAAGCAGGTATTGCCGGAGGTATTATTGAGATGGAAGCGCCCATACAAGCTTCCAATGTTGCTATTTTTAACCCAAAGAGCGAAAGAGCCGATCGCGTTGGGTTTAAGGTGTCGGATGAATNAAGAAAGATAAGGATTTTTAAGTCGAGCGGCGAGCCTGTTATGTCTCGCAGTGACGGGAGAGATTGATGGCAAGGCTAAGAGAACTTTATAAAAATGAGTTAGTAGGAAGATTAAAAACTGAGCTAGCGCTCAGCAATGTCATGGAAGTACCCAGGATCACTAAGATAACTTTAAACATGGGCGTTGGTGAGGCAATTGGAGATAAGAAATCTTTGGAGCATGCAGTAGAAGAGCTGAAGTTGATTTCAGGGCAGAAACCGGTGGTTAACAAAGCACGTAAGTCGATTGCCGGATTCAAAGTCAGGCAAGGGTGGCCAATCGGAACGAAAGTCACCTTGCGTAGTGAACGCATGTATCAGTTTTTGGAACGGCTTGTTTCCATTGCGATCCCAAGAATTAGAGATTTTAGAGGGTTTTCTCCAAAACAGTTTGATGGTAGAGGTAACTTTGCCATGGGTGTGAGTGAGCAAATTATATTTCCTGAAATAGATTATGATAAAGCAGATAAACTACGTGGTATGGATATTACCATAACGACAACTGCGCGAACTGACAACGAGGGACGTGCTTTATTGCGGGCATTTAGCTTCCCGTTAGGAGTTTAATTAAATATGGCAAAGGTGGCAATGATAGAGCGCGAAAAGAGACGCGCGAGAACGGCTGAGAAGTTTGCTGAAAAACGTAACATGTTAAAATCGATCATATCGGATATTAATTTGGCTGACAATGAACGCTGGGAAGCACAAATTAAATTACAAAAACTACCTCGCGATTCGAGTCCAACTAGGGGCCAAAATCGATGTCGGATTACTGGGCGGCCACATGGGGTGTATCGAAAGTTTGGATTGTGCAGAAACAAGCTGAGGGAAGCAGCGATGCGCGGAGAGGTTCCGGGATTAGTAAAGTCGAGTTGGTAATATATAGCGGGGTTAAAATATGAGTATGCAAGATCCAGTTTCAGATATGTTAACTCGTATCAGAAATGCGCATCACAGGTCAAAGTCGCAAGTCAGCATGCCTTCGTCCAAGTTAAAGACATCTTTGGCAGCTGTGCTTAAGAAGGAGGGGTATATTGAGTCTTTCGATATTGACGGTGGCAACAAAGCGACGCTTACCCTACATTTAAAGTACTTTGATGGGAAGCCGGTGATTTCGGAGATTGCAAGATATAGTAAGCCAAGCCTGCGGCGTTACAGTAGCCGGGTAGACCTGCCTCGTGTAAGAAATGGATTGGGGGTGGCAATAATTTCTACCAGCCAAGGTGTGATGACTGATCGCGCTGCTCGCGCTGCAGGTATCGGTGGTGAAATAATTTGTACAGTCTTTTAGTGGGTCCTATACATGTCCAGAATTGCTAAAAATCCAATCAAGATTCCCGATGGCGTAAAAGTTGTTCTTAGTGAACAAGTTATTTCGGTCTCTGGGGCAAAAGGAACATTAAAAATGGACCTTAATTCTGAAGTTGAAGTGCGTCAGACTGATGCACTATTGACATTTGAAGCTCGTACAAAATCAAAGTTCTCTAACGCGATGTCGGGGACAACCAGAGCTTTAATTAATAATATGGTAATCGGAGTGACTGAAGGATGGGAGAAAAAAATCGAATTAGTTGGAGTGGGCTATCGAGCGCAAATTCAAGGAGAAACTATTAATTTATCATTGGGATTTTCTCATCCGGTATTGTATCAGTTGCCTGAAGGTGTAACTGCTGAGATTCCAAGTCAGACTGAGTTGGTTCTGAGGTCCTCTAGTAAGCAAAAAATTGGACAGGTTGCCGCTGAGATTCGTTCTTTACGTCCGCCTGAACCATATAAGGGAAAAGGCATTCGCGTTGACGGAGAGCGCATAAGAAGGAAAGAAGCGAAGAAAAAATAGTAGGGAAAAAGGATGAATTTCAAAAAAGTGGCGCGATTGAGAAGAACTCGAAAGTTAAGACTGAAATTACGCGAGGTCGGTGCAACCAGGCTCAGTGTGAATCGGACACCTCGACACATTTATGCGCAGATAATAGCGCCTGACGGGTCTCGGGTACTTGCATGTGCTTCAACGCTAGAGGGAGATTTTGGAGAGACTGGGACGGGGAATGCTCAAGCGGCTGCATTGGTGGGACAGCGTGTTGCAGAAAGGGGAATTGCGGCAGGAATCAAATTGGTTGCTTTCGATCGCAGTGGTTATAAATATCATGGTCGTGTCAAGGCTCTGGCCGAGGCCGCTCGTAAAGCTGGTCTTAAATTTTAGAGGGTATTAATGAATGGCTCTAGTTGATCAAAAAGACACCTCGACCGAGGGGATGATGGAGAAGTTAGTTCAGGTAAACCGAGTAGCTAAGACAGTGAAAGGGGGTAGGATATTTTCATTCACCGCGTTGACGGTGGTTGGCGACGGTAATGGAAAGGTAGGCTTTGGCAGAGGTAAAGCTAGGGAAGTCCCGCAAGCTATCCAAAAAGCGATGGAAGCGGCAAGAAGAAATATGATAGAGGTTGCTTTGGATGGTACTACGATTCAGTACCCCGTAAAAGGCGTGCATGCTGCCTCAAAAATATATATGCAACCAGCATCTGACGGTACTGGTGTTATTGCGGGCGGAGCAATGCGGGCGGTACTCGAATTGGCCGGAGTTCAAAATGTTTTAGCAAAATGTTATGGCTCAACAAATCCTGTTAATGTGGTTCGTGCCACCTTTGATGCATTGCGTCGCATGAAATCGCCAGAGAGAGTCGCGGCGAAACGAAATAAAACGGTCGAACAAATATTAAATTAGAGTCGTGAGAACAAGGCTTGCGGAATTACTTATGAAAACAGTGAAAAAGCTAAAGATTACACAGATTAAAAGCTCAATTGGTCGCCTTAAAAATCATAAAGCTTGTCTCACCGGCTTAGGATTGAGGCGAGTTGGGCACTCGGTTGAGAGAGAGGACAATCCCTCAAATAGGGGCATGTTGAATAGAATAAAGTATCTCATAAACGTAGAGGAACTATAAGATGCGTATGAATACGCTAAGTCCTGTGCAAGGCCGTGTTAAAAGAGCAAAACGAGTGGCCCGAGGTATTGGAAGTGGATCGGGGAAGACCGCTGGCAGAGGGCATAAAGGGCAAAAATCGCGAAATGGAGGGTCTGTGCGGCCTGGATTCGAAGGGGGGCAGATGCCATTGCAAAAACGATTGCCCAAGTACGGATTTACCTCTCGACTAGCGGCTGTTACATCGGAGTTAAGGCTTTCAGAACTCGAGTTGGTGGGAGTAGATATAATAGATATTTCTGCTTTAAAGAAAGCAGGGTTGGTCAATAAAAATATTCGCCGTGCGAAAGTATTCGCTTCTGGTAGCATTAATAAAGCGGTGACTTTGCGCGGTATTGGAGTCACCAAGGGCGCATTAGAGGCAATCTTGGCTGCAAATGGTTCGGTGGAAGAGTAAATTTATATGGCCGAAGTTGTAGGAGCATCAGGTAATCAAAAGGGCTTAGAGGAACTTTGGACTCGTTTACGGTTCCTTTTTTTAGCAATAATAATATACCGAATTGGGACTCACATACCGGTTCCTGGTTTTGATCCCGACAGGCTAAGTGAGTTATTTAACCAAAATCAAGGAACGTTTTTGGGACTTTTCAATATGTTTTCGGGAGGTGCTTTGGAGCGTATGAGTATTCTGGCTCTCGGAGTCATGCCGTATATTTCAGCCTCTATCATTATGCAATTGTTGGCAGCCACGGTTCCAAGTCTTGAGCAGTTAAAAAAAGAAGGCGATAGTGGGCGCAGAACGATAAATCAATATACGCGCTACGGCACAGTTTTTTTAGCCCTTATTCAGGGGACTGGGATGGCAGTTAGTTTTGCATCGCAGGGACTTGCTTATGAGGTAAACTTATTATTTTATTTGGTGGCTATTTCCTCGCTGGTAGCAGGCGCTGTATTTTTAATGTGGTTAGGGGNGCAGATAACGGAGNGAGGNATAGGTAACGGAATTTCGATGTTAATTTTTGCGGGTATTGTCGCTGGGATCCCTGGCGCTATTGGACAAGCGCTCGAATCTGCTAGGCAAGGTGATTTGAATCCGGTTTTGTTGATATTTATCCTAATCGTAGCTGTAGCAGTAGTATATTTCGTTGTCTTTATAGAGAGAGGACAACGCAGATTGACAGTAAATTACGCGCAACGGCAAGGTCGTAAAGCTTATAATGCTCAAACCTCGCACTTGCCTTTAAAAGTAAATATGTCTGGAGTAATTCCCGCGATCTTCGCGAGTAGCTTACTATTGTTTCCAACCTCGATTAGTACCTGGTTCGGTCAAGGAGTGAATGCCCCGGGATGGTTGCAAGATGTAGCGCTACTCCTAGGTCCCGGGCAACCGCTTTATATTATTTTATTCTCGGCACTCATCATTTTTTTCAGTTTCTTTTACACGGCGTTGATGTACAACCCCAGAGAGGTGGCAGATAATTTAAAAAAAGGAGGAGCCTTTTTGCCTGGCATCCGGCCAGGAGAACAAACCGCCCGATACATCGACACGGTAACTACGCGATTAACGTTGATTGGCGGGATATACATAACCTCTATATGTTTGATGCCCCAATTCTTAAATGTTTATTTTAATGTTCCATTTTACCTTGGTGGCACGTCACTCCTTATTGCTGTGGTAGTTACTATGGATTTCATGGCCCAAGTGCAGTCTCATCTTATGTCTCAACAATATGATTCGCTTATGAAAAAGGCTAATTTAAAAAATATCGGTCGCAAATAGGAGAACCAAGCAGTGAAAGTACGAGCATCAGTTAAAAAGATATGTCGTAACTGTAAGGTAGTGCGCCGAAAGGGTGTAGTGAGGGTTATTTGTAGTGTAGAACCGAGACACAAGCAGAGACAGGGTTGATTTTTATGGCTTCTATCGTTAGACTTCACCGCCATTTTGGCAAGCTTAACTTGAGTTTTGTGATTTCGTTTATCGGGTCACCCGCGTAAGGTAACATAGAAAGGTAGTGGAGTAATTTTAATGGCTCGAATCGCAGGAGTTAACATACCCGATAAAAAGCATGCAGTAGTTTCGCTGACTTATGTTTTTGGAATAGGAAGGCAGACCGCCAGGAGTATTTGCGCGCAAACAGGTGTCAATGAGACCACAAAAATCGGAGAATTAGATGATAGTGAATTAGATAAACTCCGCGCCGCTGTTGGAGATTATGAGGTAGAGGGTGATCTTCGCAGAAACGTAAGTATTTGTGTTAAGCGATTAATGGATCTTGGCTGCTACAGGGGTTTAAGACACCGACGAAACCTTCCAGTGCGTGGACAACGGACGAAAACCAATGCACGGACTCGTAAAGGTCCAAGGCGACCCATTAAAAGATAAACTGAAAGGTGTAGGATGGCGAAAACATTAACTAAAACGACGCGGAAAAAGGTCAATAAGACGGTAATAGATGGAATTGCGCACATATACGCATCGTTTAATAACACTATCGTGACGATTACTGATCGTCAAGGCAATGCGTTGTCATGGGCTACTGCAGGTGGATCAGGATTCCGAGGCTCTCGGAAGAGCACACCTTTTGCAGCGCAAGTGGCAGCAGAACGAGCTGGAGAAGCAGCAAAAGAATATGGCCTCAAAAATCTAGATGTACAAGTAAAGGGTCCAGGTCCGGGGCGAGAGTCCGCAGTGCGCGCATTGAATAGCGCAGGATACAAAATAACTAACATTACTGACGTGACGCCTGTTCCACATAATGGATGTCGTCCACCCAAAAAACGACGAGTTTAAGAGAAAAAAATGGCTAGATATTTGGGACCAACTTGTAAATTATCGAGACGAGAGGGCACAGATCTTTTCTTAAAGAGTGGTGTTAGACCCCTCGAGTCCAAATGTCGATCAGAGAGCGCGCCAGGTCAGCACGGGCAACGTCGTGGCAGATTGTCTGATTATGGCGTCCAACTCCGAGAAAAACAAAAAGTGAGACGTATGTACGGGGTACTAGAAAAACAATTTCGAAATTACTATAAGTCCGCTGCTAAGATAAGGGGAAATACGGGTGAGAATCTTTTAAATTTGTTAGAGCAGCGGCTAGACAATGTTGTGTATCGTATGGGGTTCGGTAGTACACGCGCTGAGGCGCGTCAATTGGTTGCTCATAACGCCATTCTGGTAAACGGAAAAAAAGTAAATATAGCTTCATACGGAGTCAAGCTCGGCGATGTAGTGGGAATTAGGGAGAAATCTAAAAAACAGCTACGAATTAAGACGGCAATGCAGTTGGCTTTGCAGAGAGGTATTGGAGATTGGCTGTCCGTAGACGAAGGTAAAGTAGAAGGGACCTTTGTCAGAAACCCCGATCGCTCTGACATATTAGCTGAGATTAATGAAAACCTTATTGTTGAACTTTATTCCAAGTAATCNNACTTGATGCCTACAGGGAAAACTATGCAAAATTCTGCGACTGAATTTCTAACACCTCGAAATATTGACGTTACAACTCATGATGCTACGCATGCAAGAATTGTTCTCGAGCCACTTGAGCGGGGGTTTGGACATACGTTGGGCAATGCTTTGCGTAGGATCCTACTATCTTCAATGTCTGGTAGCGCCATTATTGAAGCAGACATTGATGGTGTTGAGCACGAATATTCCACCATTGAAGGCGTCCAAGAAGACGTTATGGAGATTATTTTGAATCTTAAGGGTGTTGCAGTCGTAATGGCAGAGAGAGATTCGAGTTTCGTCTCAATTGATATGCAGGGTCCCGGTCAAGTCAAGGCAGGGGACATCATAGTGGATAACAATGTTGAAGTTGTAAATCCAGAGCATGTGATTGCGAATATTTCGGGTGACAAGCGCTTGTCAATGAGGTTAAGAGTTGAGCGTGGACGCGGTTATCAACCCGCTGACTCACGTGTCTTTGATGAGGAGTTAAGATCAATTGGTCGCTTAAAGATTGATGCCACTTTTAGTCCGGTTTTTAGCGTGTCTTACAGTGTGGAAAATGCAAGGGTAGAGAATCGTACTGACCTTGATAAATTAGTGTTAGAACTAGAGACCAATGGGACAATAGACCCAGAAGAAGCTATTCGCCGCGCAGCAACTATTCTTCAGCAGCAACTAGCAGTATTTGTTGACCTTGAGGGTGAATCGGTGGCTGAACCAGAGGAAGAAGAGACAACGATAGATCCCACATTACTCCGTCCAGTTGATGATCTAGAATTAACCGTTCGCTCTGCGAATTGCTTGAAGGCTGAGAGTATTTATTATATCGGTGATCTTATTCAGCGAACAGAGGTTGAATTATTGAAGACGCCAAATTTGGGTAAAAAATCTCTTACTGAAATTAAAGATGTTCTTGCCTCTAGGGGACTTTCTTTGGGGATGAGACTAGAAAATTGGCCACCGGCAAGCCTTAAGAGTGAGCGTGAGTTCATCTAATTTTAATGATTAAAATTTTAATTTCGTTTAAGTATAGGGGAAATAAAAATGCGACATAGGAACAGTGGTCGCAAGTTAAACATGACCAGTGCGCATAGACGCGCAACGTTTCGTAATATGACGATATCCCTGTTAGAACACGAGCAGATAAAAACTACCTTGCCGAAAGCAAAGGAACTTCGAGGCTTTGTTGAACCCATAATTACGGTTGCGAAAAGGGACAGCGTTGCGAATCGACGGTTGGTGTTCAATCGCTTGCGATGTAAAACTTCAGTCGGAAAATTGTTTTCTGATTTAGGACCCCATTTTCTGACTAGGCCAGGGGGTTATCTGAGGGTTCTAAAGTGTGGTCGCAGAATGGGTGATAATGCGCCCATGGCCTATGTAACACTTGTAGACCGGCAGACCCAAAAAACATCACCTGCTACTGTTGAGGAGTAAATTTTTGATCGTTGACGTGTTGTTCAACGCTGAGATCACCTCTCATGGTGCTCTCTACGGTCGTTTTTGTAGGATTTGGTTCCCGCTGGGTGTTCATAAATATCACCATTGTCTAGGTTGACAACTCTGAGTTTTCCTCCCCAAACATATGCAGCATCCATAGGCAGTAAATTCAAAGTTCCATGGTTGCCTTTCAACGCCGCCCAGTGCCCGAATATGATATTTTCATTCCCCCGAAGATTTTGCCGATGAGTGAACCACGCTGCAAAACCGGAAGTATGATTTAAATATGGTGTCGAAGCATCATTTTCGCTAAACTCAAGACTGCCGTCTGCTTTACATCGTCTCATTCGAGTGAGGTAATTGGTTATTGCTCGATACCGTTTCATTCCAGTGAAGTTTTCATCCCAGGATGTGGGGTTATTCCCATACATTGAATTAAAGAAGACGTCTGCTTGATTTGACTGAAGTAACATTGATATTTCATTGGCATGACGCTCAGCTTGAACCAAAGACCACTGTGGAGGTATGCCAGCATGCACGACGGTGTACTGTTTAATATTAATTAGAAGGGGTTGTCGTTGAAGCCAATTTAATAATTTGTCTCGATCAGGAGCTTGCAATATTGCATCAAATTTATCTGATATGCTTGGTAGGCGAGCTCCTCTTGCTACAGCAAGAAGGTGAAGATCATGGTTGCCAAGAACTGTGAGAAAATGGCTTCCAAGTTGATAACAAAAGCGAAGCGTTTGGAGTGAATCGGGCCCACGATTGACCAGATCTCCAGTTGTGATTAATCGATCGCGGCGCGCATTGAAACTCACTTTTTTAAGTACGGTTCGGAGTGCTTCGAAGCACCCGTGGATGTCACCGATGACGAAGTCAGCCATTAAGTTTTAATTTAACCATAAATAAAAAAAGATTAAGGAATTAATTTTTTTGAGGACCACCTTCAAAATACCACCTGTCGGTATAATAGTTTTTATTATGGTATAAGGTATGAGATAAATTGCATCTAAAATGAAAAACTTTTTCTGCTAATGTAAATAAACTTTAGGAATAGTTTTCTGAGATCGTGTCTTAGCATATTCGTAGAGGGCCCCTATACATCCAATAGTTATAACGATAATATTGATTTCGATAGATCAAGACAAGATTTACAGTGGGGGAAGCTGAGCTTAATGTAGACCCAAATTTAATGTAGTTAGCCGATTGCTCAAGTACACATAATCTTTCACTGATATTTGATCTGGTCTTAAGTTTAAGTCGATTGCCGGGAAAAATGCGTCGGGAGTCGGACAGAACTTCCGCAAGCTGTTGCGAAGAGTTTTTCGGCGCTGTTGGAAACATATGGTCACTACATTGGCTAGCATTTGCTCGTCTTCAGCATTCGGATTTATTTGTTTTCGTGGTAGAAGTCGCACAAAGCAGGAGTTCACTTTCGGGGCTGGGTGAAAAGCTCCTGGTGGAACATTTAGCATTGGAAATACTTCACAAAAATATTGCACCATAACTGTCAAGCGGCCATACGATTTATTATTGGGTTTTGCGTGAATGCGTTGCACAACCTCAAGTTGTAACATGAATAACATGTCTTTGATTACATGTCTGTGTTGTATTAGATGAAAAATCAACGGTGTGGAAATGTTATACGGTAAATTGCCGATAATTCTAATGGGTAGTGGACCAAAATTTTTACTAAAGTTAATTTCAAGAGCATTGCCCTCAACTACAGAAAAATTTTTGTAGTGTTCAAATTTTCGTTTGAGAGAGCGAACCAAATCTCTGTCAATTTCTACGGTCCTTAATCGTGGGCAAAAGTTTAATAGTCGCTCAGTAAGGGCACCCCTTCCGGGGCCGATTTCAACTAAATTATCGACATACTGCGGATCTATGATATTAATAATTTGTTGAATTATATTTTCGTCAGTCAAAAAATTTTGACCGAAACGCTTTTTACTTTGGTAATTTGGGCACAAATTACATTTTCTCGGAGGAGGTATGTGCAATCTGCAATGCCATTTGTATTGCAGTTTGCAGGCTGCCTACAGAGGCAATACCTTTTCCCGCGAGGTCTAAAGCAGTTCCATGGTCGACCGAAGTTCGCACAATTGGAAGTCCCAGTGTAATATTTGCCGAATATCCAAATCCATGCGATTTAAGTACTGGGAGCCCCTGATCATGGTACATAGCAAGAATTGCATCAGCATTTTTCAGGTACCTTTCTGTAAAAATTGTGTCAGCGGGTAGTGGGCCAGAGACGTTAATTCCGCTTACTCGCATCATTTTAACTGCGGGAATTATGATTTCTTCTTCCTCTCGACCGAGGTGACCAGATTCCCCAGCATGTGGGTTAAGTCCGCATACCAAGATTCGTGGGGAGTGAATTCCAAAACGATTTTGCAAATCATTATGGATAACCTGTATTACCCTAGTTAAATGACTAAAAGTTATTGTATCCGGGACTTTTCTTAGGGGAATGTGAGTCGTAGCAAGCGCGACTCTCAATTCATCGGTAGCCAGCATCATAACTACACATGAAGTGTTTGTCCTTTTGGCTAGATATTCGGTATGACCTGTGAAATCAATACCTGCGGCATTAATTGACGATTTTTGTATGGGGCCTGTAACTATAGCCTCACATTCTTTTGAAACACAGGCGTTTATCGCGGCATCAAGGCAGTTGAGTACATATTCCGCGTTATCAGGATTAGCATTGCCAGGATCTTCTTTAAAAGGTAGCGTTACGGGCACTATTGTCAGTTCGTTTTGTTTCGAAGAGTTGGGTTTATCTCCCATTTCTCGGAGCCTAAGCGACAAACCTAAACGATTAGCATACCTTACAAGGAGCTCTGGATCAGCGAAAGCCACGACCTCATGATTTGATGCATTTTGCATGTATCGAACTAACAGCTCTGGGCCGATTCCAGCTGGTTCACCAGGTGTCAATGCCAGTCTTTTCATCATGTTTTAGTAAAAGTTTTAATTTCAATGAATGCCTCATCTCGGATTTCTTGTAACCAAACTCGCAGTTCTTGTTCATATTTTCTTTGACTCAGAATATTTTCCGCTTTGTTGCGTAAAATTTCGTAACTGAAGTCTTGCTTTCGACGTGCTGTGACTTGGAGTATGTGCCATCCAAATGGTGATTGGAAAGGCTCACTTACCTTATTTACAGGAATCGTGTACATGACTTGTTCGAATTCTGGAACGAACAGCCCCGGGGCTGACCAACCTAGTTCTCCTCCACTCAATGACGAACCTGAATCCTCAGAATTTTGTTTGGCAAGTATTCCAAAATCTGCACCATCAATAATCTGCTGGCGCAACTTACTTAGGAAATTTATCGTACTTTTTTCATTTCGAATTTGATTAGGAGTCATCAATATATGTCTGGCGAAATGTTGTTCTATAAGCTTTTTATCTCCGCCTCGACGGTCATATAATTTGATCAGATGGTATCCCGCGTTACTTTTTATCGGCACTGACGTTTCTCCAACTTGCATATCTCTTATAGCCTCTATAAATATAGAGGGTAACTGGGCCAATTTACGCCAACCGATGTTACCTCCTTCCAGTGCGGTTTGGTCATCGGAAAAGGAAATAGCTAGGTTCTTAAAATCTTCACCTTGTACGACTCTTTCGTGTAAATTTTTTGCTTGGGTATATATATTAGAGAGTTGTTTTTCGTCACTTTTAGACGGAACTCCCAATAAGATTTGTCCGATAAAAACATCTGGCGACGTCATGAATCGGCCATCCTCAGACTCAAGAAAATTATCTAATTCCCTCTCACTGATTCGAATTCTCCTCATCACCTGATTTTGTTGTACTCTTGCGACGACTATTTCTCGTCGAATTTGTTCTCGTAATATCTCTATATTAGGTTGCTGGACCTTGATTAGCTTGAGATAGTCAGGAAGTGCCAAGTTTGCATTGGCAGCCAGCCGATTGAAGGCTTCATTTATTTCACTATCAGTTATCCTTACGCCGGCATTAAAGCCGATATTCAGTTGTATTCGTTCGGAAATAAGTTGTTCAAGAACCTGTCGCTGAAGAATTTCGAAAGAGGGCGCTTGTGTACCAGATTGTGTGATTTGCGAGTAAATCCGTTTCATACGTTGATCTAATTCACTTTGTAGCACGGCATCTTTATCCACTATAGCTACTATTTTATCGAGTACCGTAATATCTGAGGATGCTGAAAAATTATTTAAAAAGATTAAACTTAAGAAAAAAAATCCGTTAAAAACTGTTTTTACTGCCATAGCCATGTATACCTTCTTTTAAGATAGAGTTGATGTGACCGCTATCGCCGGCAAGACCTTTGAATTTTATTTGAAATAATAAACTGTTTTCAGCCCTCAAGTCTTTTTCGGGGAATAAGAATAAATCATCTCGTTGGAGGCCACGACGAGCTAAGAAACTAAAACTCCAACAACAACTTTTGTATTCTAAACCAGAATACACCTCTAGAATCCGATGGTTAGTAAAGTCAAAGTTAAATTTTGATACCCAAGTGAGATTTTCTTTGAAGAAAAAATAATTAGAGATATTCACTTGTTCAATGTTTTGAATCGCAGACATGGCGTGTGATGGTAAGGAGTAATTAGAATAGCTATAGGAAAAGCTGAGTGCGTGATTATTTTTGTCGTTTTTACGAATCCCGAGATAGGCTGTATTAAATTTGTCATTTTGATTATCATAAATTACATTAGTGTTAATTTGCCAGTAAGAGTTTAAAGTTGACGAAAGTTTTAGTGCAATAAGAGAATCATTATTTTTGAATCCTGATAATCCATTTTTTAGTTCATATTTGTGCAAGTTTATTGAGGAAGGATTAAAGTGCACAGCGTGAGCGATGCTTGCGCTAAGAATTTCACGTCCAGATTCTTCGTCGATAAATCTGGACGTGACAGCGATTGATAATCTGTCAAGATCACTTAAACGGTCACCACCGATGAAATGGTTGTCTTGAAATAAGAGATCATATGTTGGTTGAGATAGCTGAGTATCAAAGTCAGGAAGTTGCGACTGATTTTTGAAGGGTCTTTTAACATAAAAAATGCGTGGTTCTAGCGTTTGCGTGAGTTTAGGTGCCATTGTTCTTTTTCGTTCAAAAAAGATACCTGCGTCCAGTGAAAAACTGGGTGCAGTGACGTTAGGGTTTGTATCCTGAATATTATTATTAGCTAATGCATAGCCTAGATAACTCAATTTGAAACTTGGTTTAAAAAATCCCCTCAAAGACTCCTTATGCCAAGAAAATGTATAGTCAAGCCTGTGGCGATACCCCTGAGTTTGAGTTTCCTGCGGATGAATGAAACGACTAAATATATGTTCTGCATCTATCTCAAAAAAATTAGAAAACCGATAATATGCGTTTGCAGAAATTTGAGGAAGTAGTGCATAGTTCTTTGAAATATTATCGCTCATAACCTGATAATCTTCCGTGCGGATACCGAATATCCAGTGTTCGTTTCGATAAGTAAAATGGCTAGCTTGATTCAGGTGCGTTAGATTATTTTGTGAGTGGAATTCGTCACCCAGATCTAAAAAGTAATTTTTGTCACTCACCTTTGTTGCGTCAACTAGAAATGACCATGGTTTCCTAAAACCACTTTGGTGATGGATCGAAGCTATATATCTACTCTGCTCAAAATAATCAGAAGGTTCCTTAATGGAATTCCTGTAATAATGCTCCTGTCGATCTTTTAACAGAAAGGAACTAATTGCTTTGGTTTTGGATAATCTGGAAAGATGCCTAACTTCGGCACCGAGCGCGATTCCACGTTCACTTATGAATCTTGGAATGAAGGTGGCGTCCAGATTGGGTGCCAGATCCCAGTAAATCGGCTGCGTAATGTCAAGTCCATTTCTACGGTTCATGTGCACCGTTGGAAAAAGTAGCCCAGAGGACCGTCTCTGGTCTATCGGAAATGTAATGCGGGGGAAGAAAAAGATAGGTATCTTTCCTACCTCCAATCGGGCGCGCTCAATGGTCGCGAAACCCTCAGACTGGTTTATATCAATTTTGTTAGTGACCATCTGCCAAGTGGTATCGCTGGGATCACAAGTTGTGTAGGTTGCATCTTCGATTAGTATTCGACCATCTTGGTTCCGAGTAAGTTGGCGAGCACTCCCTCTCACTGAGGATTCGTGCAGTAGATAAGTGGCCTGGTTAATCTGGACTTCTCTATTGTATGAGTCTAGTTTTGCTTCAGCACCTAATAAAAGTAATCCAGGTTCCCGAAACTGTACATTTCCATTGAGGGAGACTTTGCGACTCGCTTGGTCAAAGATTGCTTCATCACTACGGACTTGACGATATCCTTGAGAAATCTGAACATCTCCCTCTAATTTTGCTCTATATAAATCTAACGATTCAGTCTTCTTCGCGCTAAATTCAATAGCCGCAATAGCCGGATCTAGATTGGAATCAGGGTATTGTTGGAGCGGCTCTATGTAAGCCCCGCTACATTGAGCGGCGACATTATTTTTTTGCGCCACTGGGAGTGCGCCTTTGGGTATCCAATCGAGATTTTTGCTGGGAGCCACAGCAGGCAGTTCTATGTCTTCCCTTGTTCTATTAGCCTTGTGGTTGGGGGATAAGTTTTTTGGATATGAGGTAGCCTCTCCTTTTTTGAAATTATTAGTATGACGGATCTTATCCGTTTTGCAGCCCACAATATAATTTTCAGCGGCGAGTATTTTGTCCGGAGCAGATAAAAATACTACAACACAAAGAATCACTCCGATTGTGGCATCTTTCGTTACACTAAATCGCGAGAGTGAGTCAGTTCTTTTGTGCACTATCCAGCTACCCATAAGATTTTACAAAAGCAGGATGTTAGTTTAACCGATATCTATTAAGATTATTTATAACAAATTCATGTTCTAGCACAAGCTACATAATGCAACGACAAAAAATAAGAAGAAATATCCTATGATCGAAAAAAATAGTGCAGAGTTAACTGCTTGGGTAAGGGAGTACCTGCCAAAGATGTGCCGAATACGCGGGGATTTAAAATTATTTCCTATGAGAGGCGATGCTGGGTTTAGGCAATATTTTAGGGTCAACAGCGAGCCGTCTATCATAGCGGTCAACTCGCCTCCGAGTTTGGAAAATAACTTAGCTTTTGTTCGAGTATCATCACACTTTTCTGAGCATAATATTCGTGTGCCAAAAATCCATGCGGTGGATCTTTGCCGTGGATTTCTATTATTACAAGATTTAGGCGACAGTGTAATTCAACCATTGTTGACCCTCCAAAATATGAGGGACGTTTATGCAAAAGCTGAAGCAATAATTTTTGATATTCAAAGGCTTCCTAAAGACGTTAGAATCTATGCGCGCTATGATGAAAAAATGTTGCGTTCGGAAATGAACCTCTTCAATGAGTGGTTTGTAGAAGCTCTTTTGAGTATAAACATGAAATCTCGCGATAGGAAAATTACAGAGGATCTGTTTGAAAGGCTTATTGAAAGCGCTATCGTGCAACCTCAAGTTGTTGTTCACAAAGATTATCACTCTCGAAATTTAATGCTGTTGGACAATGGAGAGTTGGGAGTTATCGATTTTCAGGATGCATTGATAGGACCAATCACCTATGATTTGGTTTCACTTTTAAAAGATTGTTATCTTGGCTGGAGTGGCAACATTATTGAAGATCGTGTGTTCAATTTCATGCGTTGTTTATCGTCCCGCGATTCAATGGACCTTGTAAGTGAGGCTGATTTTTTGCGTAGCTTTGATTGGATGGGATTGCAGCGCCATATTAAAGTGTTAGGAATTTTTACCCGTTTAGCATTGAGAGATAAAAAGACTGGTTATCTTAAAGATCTTCCACGAGTGATTAATTATGTTTTAGATGTAGCGGTGAGGTATCCCGCGCTTAAAGCATTTGGGGACTGGTTTCGTCATCGTCTGTTACCAAATATTTCTAGTAGGATTGATTTTGCGGAGAGGAACCATTTCGATGGGTGAGATTAAACAGTTAGCTCGAATTGTGGAGCAATTGTCTTAATGCGAGCAATGATATTGGCAGCAGGCTTGGGCTCCCGAATGAGGCCTCTTACACTCAAGATTCCGAAACCAATGCTCCCAATTGCGGGGAAACCTTTACTTCAGCATCACATAGAGCAATTGGCGAATGTTGGCATACGTGAGTTGATAATAAACACGCATTGGCTTGCCCATACCATTGAGGATTATTTTAAAACAGGCGAGACGTTTGGAGTTTCGATTATGTGGTCTAGGGAGTCTCACTTGTTAGATACCGGTGGTGCAATTGTCGCTGCGTTACCATTGTTAGGGACTGCCCCATTCTTGTTGTTAAACGGTGACATTTGGACTGATTATCCTTTAGAGCGTTTGATAGAGAACGGTCTAGGGAATAATTTTGATGCTCACCTTGTTTTGGTAGAAAATCCAAGTCACAATTCGACTGGTGACTTCTTATTGTCTCGCCGAAAGGTTAAATTGTTGAACTCGGACATATCTTCTGGGAATACTTTTGCAGGGCTTAGCGTTTGGCGTCCCGAGGTATTTGCAAATTTCGAAATAGAGAATGCAGCCTTTCCTTTGAAAAATATTCTGAGTCAGAGCATTAAACTGGAGAGAGTAACGGGAGAATTATACATGGGGGATTGGTGCGATATTGGAGATCTTAAGCGCTATAAACAGTTATTAACTCAAATGTGATTGTTATAATCTTTTATTCAAACTATGGTCTTTGTGCGATACTCCAGTTGAAAATTGTGACTCAGAAGAATAAAGCATATGCCACAGCGTTACTTTAGATTTCTTTTCTGGTTGGTGTTCTCAGTTGTTTTGTTGGGTTCTTTTCTACCCAATAAAATACCTTTCCCTGTAACCTTTAACCATGATAAGTTTCTTCATTTCGCGGCCTATGCGCTATTGTATTTTTTTGCGGAGAAAGCTTATGTTACTTTGTATTCGCGTTTCTTCCTGGGGTTTGTCGTTATTGGCTTTGGCTTAGCGATTGAGATAACACAGAATTTTATACTGTATAGGCATGCCGATTCTTTCGACATCATCGCCAACGCTTGTGGTGTATTATTCGCGGCCTCGCTTGCACAGTTTTACAAGTTTAGTAAAAAAATTCAAGAGTCTTCTGACAATGTGATTAGGTGAATACAAGATAGTTGGTTTTAAGTCTTTACGTAGTTTGTGGGGATTGAAATTTAAGCTCACCGTAACCATTAACTATTTATGTCATTTTGTGGGTTTCCCGCGAGGTGGTTAACATAGGGATGCACTAATTATCTACAAGAATTTTTATATTCTGTGGTGTTAGAGTGGGGGCTCCAGAGAGAGATAACGCTAGGGCCATTAACTCATCCCAAACCAAAGCATCTCGGAGGCCCTTTTCGCCACGGTCTATTGCACCAGCTTGATAAAGAAGCATACGTAATTTTGCTGGACTGCTCCGATTCAGCGCCGACTGCATCATTCCAATTTTTTTTTGCCAAACGCCGGATTTTGAGAGGCTAACCTTTACTGTATCACCATTTTTTATTCGTTCACTTGCGGCTAGCAGAGTCCTTAAGTCCCAAATTATGCTCTTGAGAATGGACGACGGTTTAGTCCCCTCCTCACGGAGTCTCCGTAGTATTTTTCGAACTATTTTTGCCTCACCAAAAAGAATATTTTTGGTAAGTTCCGCTGTGCTATATCTGGCGCTTTCTGAAACTAAGGACATCACAAAAGACTCATCTATTATTCCTTGGGGGGCTGATAATTTTATTTTTTCAATTTCCTGAGCTGCTGCTAAAAGATTACCCTCCACTCGATTAGTTAGGGCCTGGATAGCCGTCTGATCTGCATGGATTTTTTCTAATTTGAGGCGTGCCTTTATCCACCCATACATTTGTTCAGGTTCAACGGATAATATTTCAGTAACGCTACCGATGTTGCTGATGGCTTTGAACCATTCACTACTTTTTATTGATTTATCCAGCTTTGGAAGTGTAATTAGGAGTAGGTTGTCAGGGTGCATAGTTGAGCTGATTTCAATTAGGACTCTCGCTCCAATATCCCCTGGTTTACCGTTAGGAATTCGGACGACTAAAATTTTTTTTTCATTAAAAAGAGATAGCGTATTTGTTGCAAGGTGCAGTTGCTCCCAGTCGAATTTCAGTTTCGGCTCGAATGTGATTCGTTCTTGGAACCCTTTTTTCTTTGCTACCTTACAAACGAGGTCAAATGTCTCTTCCACTAACAGAATTTCATCACCGCAAATTACATGAGCTGGAAAAAGGTTTTTGGGTAAACTTTCGCTAAGTTGTGCATTACTTTTATTCATAGGCTAAGAGTTGATGTTCATTAGCGTAATTTACTATATTTCCCATGTGCGGTCCTTAGATGACTGATTATTTGTCGAGCTATCTCTAGTTGCATTCTGAATTTAAGGGATCTTTCTTCAAAAGATGATGCCATCACGTCTTGTTCAATAAAATGAAATACACGCTCAACCGAAGCGGTAGATAGCGCTGTAACAGCAACCCCCCCCGAATTGGAGATGACAAAATCAACCTCTTCGAACAATCTATATTCTGCCGCTCTCAATCCAGAATTATATGTGCCTATCTTTCGGTTACTTCGATGCTCGATAATTGCTATAATATAGTTCGCATCCTTTTTGCGCTTCGATAGTATTATGCCGGATTTTTTTAAAGCTTGTGTAAGATCTTGGAGCAGAGGTTGTTGTTGATCTTCGGATTCAAGCCAGATTTTACCAACATCCCTGGAAACAGAATCATTACCTCTTACTTGCCAACCGCAGCCAACATTTGTCAAAAACAAGCTACATATTAGGCAAGCTAGGGAAAAGTCGACTTGTTTTCGCATTAATCTGCCACGATGTTTATTAGTTTGTGTGGTATGTAGATTAGTCTCTTAACTTTTAACTTAAAAAGAAAACGGCGCACGTTTGGTTCTTCGAGCGCAAGTTCTTCCAACTCTTCTCTGACATGATCTGTAGACGTTTTGATTTTCCCTCTTACTTTTCCGTTTACCTGAATTACTATTTCTTTGTTTTTTTCCTTGATAATAGATTTATCTGCAATTGGCCATGCTGCATCAGCGATGGGTTCGCTGAAACCAAGTCGCATCCAAAGAGAGTGACAGATATGAGGAGTAATTGGGGAAAGTAACAACAGACTAGTTGTGAGAGCTTCGTGGTACACCGCAAAACTTTTTGGGTCTTTATACTCCAGTTTGCCTATTGCATTGATTAATTCCATTACAGCTGCGATCGCTGTATTAAAGGTATTACGCCGCCCAAAGTCATCACTCACTTTCTCTATGGTTGTATGGGTTTTTCTACGGAGGTCGGCCTGTCTAGTGGTTAAATCATTAAAGTTCTTCGACACTCTTTGATTTGATAATTGAAGGACTAAGACTAAGTTCCAAATTTTTTTTAAAAAGCGTGCAGCGCCTTTTACGCCCTCATTATTCCACTCTAGAGTTTGTTCTGGGGGTGCCGCGAACATTGTAAACAGACGAACTGCATCAGCACCATAACGATCAATAGTTTCTTGCGGGTCAACACCATTATTCTTTGATTTGGACATTTTTGTTATGCCACCGCTAAAAACCTCCTTACCGGTAGACATTTCGATCATGCTCTCAATTTTTCCATTAGAATCTCTCTTTACAGAGACTTCATCGCTAGCAAGCCATCGTTTACGGCCATCAATCTCTCGGTAGAACGATTCGGATAAAACCATGCCTTGACATAACAATTTTTTAAATGGCTCAGAGGTATTTACCAAGCCCTCGTCGCGCATCAGCTTGTGAAAAAAACGTGCGTACAAAAGATGAAGAATTGCGTGCTCAATACCACCAATATACTGATCAACGGGCAACCAATAGTTAGCCAAATCTGAATCTAGCATTAAATCGTCTGTGTCTGGACAGGTAAATCGAGCATAGTACCAAGAAGATTCCATAAAGGTATCGAAAGTATCTGTTTCTCTCTCGACCATCTCACCATTATGGCGAGTCCTTTGCCAATCTGTGTCAGTTTTCAAAGGGGAAGTAACGCCGTCAAGAATAACGTCTTCGGGCAAAAGCACTGGTAACCGATCCGAGGGTACCGGGATTTCACCCCCAAGTGGCAGATTAAATATTGGAATAGGAGTTCCCCAGTATCTTTGACGGCTGATCCCCCAATCCCTCAGTCGATAGCGGACAACGAGTGAACCTAGGTCACGTTCAACCAAGTCTCGAGCTATTTTATTGAACGCGGTTTTAAAGTCTTTACCATTATAAATACCAGAATTTATTAAGGTACCCTTACCTATACTCGCCTTATGTTGTGTGTTGGTTCCCTTGATAACATTTTTTATCGGTAATTTGTATTTTTTGGCAAAATCATAATCTCTTTGATCATGTGCAGGTACTGCCATAACTGCTCCGGTACCGAATTCCATCAGTACGTAATTGGTAATCCATATGGGAACCATTTCTTCATTCAGCGGATGTTTTGTCAGAATACCAGTATCGATGCCTAGTTTCTCAGGGTTTGCGGTGACTTGCTCCTTAAATCTTTGGTTGGCACAAAGTTGGAGGAATGTAGCGATCTCTGAGTTCGTCTCTGAAAGTTTCAGCGAAATTGGGTGCTCTGATGCTAAACATAGATACGTTACACCCATCAGCGTATCGGGCCTAGTGGTATAAACTTCTATATGATTCAAACCACAGATTGGTTCGTTTAAAGGAAATAGGACGTTAACCCCATTACTCTTGCCAATCCAATTGCGTTGCATCGTCACAACTTTTTCAGGCCACTCATTAAGATTGTGTAAATCTTCTAATAATTGCTCGGCATAATCCGTAATACGGATAAACCACTGAGGTATTTTTTTGTTTTGCACGAGCGTGTCACAACGCCAACATCTACCATCGATAACCTGCTCATTTGCGAGCACTGTTGCATCATTTGGACACCAGTTTACCGAGCTAACTTTTTTATACACCAAACCTTGCTTATAAAGTTTTGTAAAAAACCACTGTTCCCATTTGTAATACGCTGGGTCACAGGTGCTCAACTCTCTCGACCAATCTATACCGTAACCAAGAGCTTTAAGTTGAGTTCGCATGTGTTTTATGTTTTCTCGCGTCCAAAGCGATGGGGCGGTCTTGTTCTGGATAGCCGCGTTTTCTGCGGGCAAACCGAATGAATCCCAACCCATGGGATGCAGAACATTTTTCCCGAGCATACGTTGGTATCTGGCGATTACATCGGATATTGTATAGTTTCGCACGTGGCCCATGTGCAGTTTTCCGCTTGGATATGGAAACATAGCTAAGCAGTAGAATTTTTCCTTGTTGTCATCTTTGTGTGCTTCGAAGGTGCCGTTTTCTTCCCAATATCTTTGGGCTTCTTTTTCGATTTTTTTAGGCTGATAGGGTTCTTCAGTCATCATTTTGATTCACAGACAGCGTGATTACAGTATCGATTAAAGTTTGTAATTGTTGACGTAATTATACATTATGTGGTTCTCGCTTTTGACGGAGTTGGTCCATCACTCATTAACAGCGTGCTTATTATTGCTACCTAACTACGCATGCCTACTCCCAGTTCTTTTAATTTTGCAGAAATATCTTGAGCCGAATGCGAGGGGCGTACATTCCTGTCAATAAACAATATAGTTCTGTCTGTATCGATGTAAAAAGTGTGTCTTTTTGCGAAAAGCCCCATCGCGAGGACCTCATAGTCTCGCGCTGTTTCTTTACTGGGATCGCTTAAAATTGGGAAGTCTGCTGCATTTTGTTGCGCGAAATCTATATTTTTTTCCAGTGGATCTACACTCGCCATGAAATATGCAACCTGCATGTTTTTTAGAAGATATCCATTTTCTGCTAAGGATTTACATTCTATGGTGCATCCTGAGGTAAATGCACGAGGATACCAAGCGATAACCACCACCTGCTCTTTGACGACGTCACTGAGCTGGTAGGTTTTTCCATCAGAAGCCTCGAGCCTAAAATTTGGCGCTATGTCGCCTACTTCAAGGCACAATGATTGCGCGCTCCAGAATAATAAGAATATGTATAACAAAGGATAAACTGAACATGATTTTTGGGACAGACACATTATATTTTCTTCACCTCGAAAGTTTTTTTCTTAATCTTAAACTCACCGGGAACATTACCACTATTACGCATAATGCGATACACGGCACCGAACCGAATTTTGAAAAAGGAGTTTGACCCATCATGGGCTGAATTATCCCGGAGAGTTCGGTTGAAATGAAGGGATCGAGCTGATGCGTAATTCGTCCCTTGTGATCTATTATTGCGGAAAGCCCATTGTTTGTAGCACGAAGTATTGGTTTTGACGACTCGATGGCTCGCATCTGTGCCATTTGTAGATGTTGCGGAAGTGCTAACGAATCTCCAAACCACGCATCATTACTCATTGTAAGTATTAAACTTGCACCTATTGCGTTATTTGCAACAAGGTCTGGATACACTACTTCATAACAGATGGCGGATGCAATTTTATGTCCTTGAGCTGATAAAGGATTCTGATCTTTTTCACCACGAGAAAAATTAGACATTGGAAGATCGAAAAATCTAATGAGGCCTCGCAGAAGGTTTTCTAATGGAACATACTCACCGAACGGGACTAACTTTGTTTTATTGTATTGCCCCGGTTCCCCCCCAAGCGCGAGGGCAGAATTATGGTAGTTTAACGTATTCGGATCATAGGTCGGAATTCCGGTAATCAATGTAGTGTTAGTCTCTTTTGCCAGCCGATCTATTTTACTTAAAAATAAGTTTGCATTCTGTGCAATTGTTGGCACCGCGGCCTCTGGCCAGATTATTAAATTGTGATCCCAATATTGAGAAGATTGCTCAGAGAGTTGGTTCAGGATGCGATTTCGGCTATCGGGAGACCATTTTTGTAGCTGGTTAATATTTGGCTGTATTAAAGCAACAGTAAGGACGTCCCCAGACCGTTTGGTCCAATTTATCTGTAATAAATTCATACCCGTGATCGCCAAGAGTGAAATCAGTATGATGATTGGTATTACTTCCTTTGGTTTTTGACGAACTCGGTAAATCTCCCAAATACAAGCCGCAATTAGGGCTGAGATAAAACTCACCCAAAAGATGCCTCCAATGGTGGCCCAGCCGCTCAGCCAATTAGATGACTGGCTATATCCAATAAGTAGCCAAGGAAAGCCTGTTAAAAACCAACTTCGTAACCACTCTCCGAGAACCCAAAGCGAGGAAAAAACTAGTGGACGGGAACCTCGATTTTGCGAAATCCATCTCCAGATGGCGAATGGGATGGAGTTTAAAAAGGTCAAAAAAAGACAAAAAAGAAACGTAGCAGTGAGTGCATACGGTACCGGTACAAAACCGAATTTATTCATGCTGATGAACACCCAACTGGTCCCAGAAAGAAAAGCCCCCAAGTTGAAAGCGATGACGAGCGATAAAATCTTTTCAGACTTGTGAGCTGTGATTTGTTGATATAAAAAAGTTAGGCAAAGCAGTGTGACAATCCAGAAGTTGTAAGGCGCAAGCCCAAGGGGGACGAGGCAACCGGCAACCATGAGTAACAAATATTTTTTGAATATTGTTTTAATTACCATTCGTTAAGTGTGGACGCACGGACAATAATATAATTTTTCGGCGATCCGCGTTTGTGACCTTAAAATCGAACCCAGCTATTGTTATTTCTTCGTTAATTTCTGGTAATCGACCGAAACCTTGCAGAACTAATCCTCCAACCGTGTCACATTCGTCATCTGCCAGCCCCACATCAAAATATTCATTAAACACCTCAATATCAGTGATCGCGGAGACCGAGAATAAATTGGCACTTGTCAATTGTATAGGATCACTTTCTTGCTCATCAGTTTCATCTTCAATTTCTCCGACTATTTCTTCTAACACATCTTCAATAGTAAGTAGCCCAGATACGCCTCCATATTCGTCCACAACAATAGCCATATGATAGCGGTGTTCGCGGAATTCCTTAAGAAGGACGTCAAGGCGTTTACTTTCAGGGATTATCGTCGCTGGTCTCAAAAACTTGCTTAGTTGAAACGTCTTCTTTCCCCTGAGTAATAGTGGTAAGAGCTCTTTTGCAAGTAGGATCCCAGATACGTCATCCGAGGACTCGCCAAATACTGGGAATCGTGAATGTTGTGAGTCAATAACTATGTTAAGAATTGCACTCAGACTTAGATTATGTTCTAAGCTTACCATTTGTGAGCGCGGGATCATTATCTCTCTGGCCTGAAGATGCGAGACTTTTAACGCGCCTTCCATCATTTTGAGGACGCCAGTATCAATGACTGACTCACTTTGTGCGCTCCGCAACATCTCTGCTACTTCGTTGCTACTTGTCGGTCCCGGAAAGAAAGATTTTATCCAACGTTTTAGCCTACCAAGACCATAAGAATTTTTTTCTTGAAATTCGTCATTCATAATTAAACAAGTTCACTAGTTAGCTCAAAAGGCGACGGGAATTCTAGCTTAAGCATGATTTTTGCTTCCAAAGATTCCATGTCTTTGGCTTCTGAATCAGTTTTGTGGTCAAACCCTAGCAAATGGAGCAATCCGTGAACCAATATATGTGCCCAATGCGCAGTAATTTCTTTTCCTTCAGCTTTGGCCTCTTCCCTAATTATGGGAGCGCAGATTAATAAATCACCCAATATTGCCATGGGGCGCGGAGTTATAGCACAGAAGGGGAATGCTAGCACGTTGGTTGCATAATTTTTACCACTAAAAACCTTGTTTAATCGAGCGCTTTCAGCTTTGTTAACAATTCGAATTGTCAATTCTTGTTTAGTATTTGGAGTTTTTAAAAATGAGATAGTAGTCATTGCCCAATGTGTTAGTTCTTCGTCACTTGGTTTCTGTATATGTGCCGACTCTCTTTGAACATGAAGATACAGTGACTTTAGCGCCAGGTTATTCTGCTTTTTCATGTTTTTCATAAGCGCTGACAATAGATTGAACAATAGGGTGTCTAACGACATCCCGACCAAAAAAGTATGTGAAACTCACATCTTTGACATCTTTCAAGACTCCGCAGGCATGCACTAAGCCAGATGGCACACCTCGAGGTAAATCAATTTGTGTCATGTCACCTGTAATTGCTACAGTGGAGCCAAAGCCGATCCGGGTGAGAAACATTTTCATTTGTTCTCGAGTAGTATTTTGACTCTCATCAAGAATTATAAAGGCGTGATTTAGTGTGCGACCCCGCATGTAAGCGAGCGGAGCTATTTCGATTATATTTCGTTCTTGTAATTTCGTGACTGTATCGAATCCCATCATTTCATGGAGAGCATCGTAGAGAGGACGAAGATATGGATCTACTTTTTGTGCTAAGTCTCCGGGTAAAAATCCGAGCCGTTCACCAGCCTCCACTGCGGGCCTCACTAAGACGAGTTTTTCAATATCTTTTCGAAGCATGGCTTCAACAGCGCAGGCGACCGCGAGAAAGGTCTTACCAGTACCTGCTGGACCAATTCCAAAATTGACATCGTGAGTCTGCAAAGAACGGACGTATTTTTGCTGATTAAGACCCCGCGGTTTAACATTTCCTTTTTTTGTACGTACTACCGGGAAAGAGTCGACGTTAGATTTTTTCATAATAGGGTTAATGGGATCATTCATTGGTTGCTCCGAAGCATACTGATGTAATTGCAAATGCACATCATTGAGTGAAATCTCGCTTGAGTATTCAGTTTGCTCATATAGTTGGCGTAGGACTTTAGTGGCGACCAGAGACGGCTCAGCATTACCAAAAACCAAAATCATAGTTTCTCGAAAGCGAATGTGCACGTTCAGGCGCTTCTCAATTAGTCGAATATTCTCGTCGAGTTGACCGCACAGAGCAGCTAAACGAATGGAGTTTGAAGGCTCAAGTATGGCAGTAGCCGCGGGCTGGTGTGAAAGGTGTTCCAAAAGTACTGCCTGAGCCTCCATTACTACAGTTGAGGGTTAGCATAACGCGATATAAATAGTGTGGTAAACCTTTTTACCCAATTTACTGTTAATTCTTTGTTTGTTAGCGGTTCAGTCGATGAGTTTTCCCCTCAATGAATTGGGTAAAGCTTCAGTTACTTTCGCCTCGACAAACTGACCAACTAAACTTATGTCATTGGATGAGAAGTTGAGAACACGATTATTTTCGGTCCGCCCTTGAAGCTGTTTTGGATCTTTTTTAGAGATACCCGTAACAAGGATATTTTCATGAGTTCCAATCATGTTATTACTGATCTCGGTTGCATTTTTTTGTATGCTTAATTGAAGTGTGGAAAGACGATATCTTTTAATTTTTTCTGACACTTGATTTGGTAAATTAGCGGCAGGGGGTCCAGCACGAGGGCTGTATGCAAAGCTGAACGAAGAGTCAAATCCTACATCCTCAATAAGTTGCATCGTATCCGCAAAATCATTATCCGTTTCTCCTGGAAATCCAACAATGAAGTCAGATGATATGCTTATATCAGGACGATGCTTCCGAATTGCACGAATCTTTGATTTGTACTCTATTGCGGTATGGCCTCGTTTCATTGCCATAAGAATTTTGTCTGAACCGCTTTGCACCGGAAGATGTAAGTGGCTAACGAGTTCTGGCACCGCTGAGTAGACTTCTATCAACGCGTCGTTGAATTCGATTGGATGGGATGTGGTGTACCTAATGCGATCTATTCCATCAATTTTCGCTACGAGTAATATCAGTGAAGCTAAGTCGCAAATAGAGCCATTTGGTAATTTCCCACGATATGCATTTACATTTTGACCAAGCAAATTAACTTCCCGTACTCCCTGATTTGCTAGTTCAATGACTTCTCGAAGTACGTCTGTTACCGGTCGATTTACCTCTTCACCCCTCGTGTAGGGTACAACGCAGAAAGAACAATATTTTGAACAACCTTCCATTACAGATACGAATGCGGAAACACCGTCAGCTTCTCTTGCTGGTAATCGATCAAATTTTTCGATTTCAGGAAAGCTGATATCAACAATCGCAGATTTCTCTACCTTATGCTTGCTTATTAAATCGGGAAGTCGGTGCAAGGTTTGAGGTCCAAAAATAACATCCACATAAGGCGCGCGTTTTGCGATTGCTTCACCCTCTTGACTCGCAACACACCCTCCAACACCTATAATTAATTCTGGCTTTTGCTTTTTTAGTCGTTTCCATCGACCCAATTGATGAAACATTTTTTCTTGCGCTTTTTCTCGAATTGAACATGTATTGATCAGTAATACATCCGCATCGAGAGGATCGTCGGTGGTCAACATATCGTTGCTCTCTTCGAGAAGGTCACGCATTCGTTCTGAATCATATTCATTCATCTGACAACCATGAGTGATTATGTGCAGCTTTTTTTGAGATTCTTTCATGTTGCGACAATGAACCATTAAATTGAAAAAGCGCAATATTATATCTTCCGGCTAAAAATTGACAACATAAACAGATGTTTCAACATTTTACTGTGATATAATTTAATTTTTTATTAGAGAGACACTGTGTCAGAAACTCCTGTTGACGCCATATATAGAATAACTTTTTATAATCAGCGTGAAGTATATGAAATATACGCTAAGCATGTTTTCCAAAGTGATCTCTGGGGATTCTTGGAGGTTGAAGAATTTGTATTTGGAGAGCGAACTAAGGTTATTGTTGATCCCGCGGAAGAAAAACTGAAAACTGAGTTTAGCGGCATAAAGAGAAGCTTTATTCCGATGCAATCCGTAGTCAGAATCGACGAAGTAGAGAAGGAAGGTGCCTCTAAAATTACGGAAGTTGGGGGCAGTAATATCAGCCCATTCCCATATCACGCCATGGTCGCTGCCAAGCCAAAAAAGGACTAGGCTCCTTTCGTTCGTCGAACAAGCATATTTTTCGGAATACCCATGCAGGGAGGAAATGAAATGGAAGACGCAGGACATTTGCTTCCCTATGAGTTTGCCCGCTCCCATAGACTTCTGGTCACTGAACAGAAAGACCGTTTGATAGTTGGTCCAACTGCCCCACTTTGGGCCCTCTTAGAAGTTGAAAGGGTATACGGGAGTAATCTTTCTCTCGAAAATATGGATGAAAAAAACTTTGATCTTGTGCTGAGTGATTTGTACAGCGGACGGGTGCACTCCTCTCTGTCGGTGATGGAAGATATTAAGGAGTTTGTAGACATCGAATCTGCGGCAACTGCTTTAGAAGAGGCCGCAGATTTGCTGGAGGCCGAAAATGATGCTCCTATAATACGTTTGCTAAATGCTATTTTTGCAGAGTCACTCAGAGAAAAAGCCTCTGATATTCACATTGAATCGTATGAAAAGAAAGCCTCAGTTCGCTTTCGTCTGGATGGTGTTCTTCGAACAGTTTTGCAACCCTCTATTCAGATAATACCGCTTCTAGTTTCTCGAATCAAAGTGATGTCCAAGTTGGATATTGCTGAAAAAAGGTTGCCTCAAGATGGGCGCATGAGTGTCAAGTTAGGAGGTAAAAACATTGACTTACGCGTTTCTACCATGCCGGCAAGCCACGGAGAGCGGATTGTTATGCGTTTGCTCGATAAGGAGGCGGGCAAACTGCAGGTGGATGATTTAGGAATGCCTCGAGACATGAAAAAGAAATTAGATGCGCTTATTAACAGACCGCATGGCATTATCTTGGTTACGGGACCGACGGGCTCAGGAAAGACTACGTCCCTCTACGCGGCCCTGCAGCAAATGGAGAGGAATGAACGTAATATTATGACCGTTGAAGATCCAGTGGAGTACGACTTGCCCGGTGTTAGTCAGACTCAAATAAATTTGCGTGCAGGC
>NZEU01000021.1 GCA_002689135.1 Porticoccaceae bacterium | reverse complement strand
ACGGCTGGACTTGAACCAGCGACCCCAGCATTATGAATGCTGTGCTCTAACCAGCTGAGCTACGTAGCCACTATATAAAAGAACGAAAACATGAGTACGTTATAGGGCCAGGATTTTGGACAGCGTAGGCTTAATTGTCAAGTTTCAGGCTTAAGAAACTCATACATTTAAAAATCTAGACGTTGAATCGGAAATGGATTATGTCTCCATCTCTAACAACGTAGTCTTTCCCCTCAAGTCTCCATCTACCGATGTCTTTAGCACCTTGTTCACCATTGCAGAGAATAAAGTCCTCATATCCCACGGTCTCGGCACGAATGAAACCTTTCTCAAAATCGGTATGTATTTTTCCAGCAGCATTGGGTGCGGTGAATCCAATTGGAATGGTCCAGGCACGAACTTCTTTAGGTCCCGCCGTAAAAAATGTATGGAGGCCCAGCAGAGAGTATCCAGTCCTAATTACTCTATGTAATCCCGGTTCCGTTAATCCCATTTCTAAGAGGAACTCTTCTATTTCATCTTGTTCTAATTCAGACATTTCCGATTCTAGTTTATTACAAATTGGCAGAACCATAGCGCCTTCTGATTTGGCAACTTCATTTACAGCATCTAGATAAACATTTTCCTTTAAATCCTCATCATTTACATTTGCGATATACATTGTCGGTTTGAGGGTAAGGAAGTGAAGCGGTCTAAGTAGCTTTAATTGATGCTCATTTAGGCCCAGACTACGAAGTGGCTGGGCGTCATTTAGGTGCGGTTGCACGGTCTCTAATACATCAGCAAGAGCCATTGATTCATTGTCTCTACTCTTGACCAGTTTTTTCAAGCGAGTCGATGCTTTTTCCAGTGTCTCCAAATCAGCTAAAGCAAGCTCAGTGTTGATAATATCTATGTCATTTTTAGGATTAATTTTATTTTCTACATGGATTATATTCTCATCATCAAAGCATCGTACCACGTGAGCTATGGCATCGGTTTCTCTGATATTTGAGAGAAATCTATTGCCTAACCCCTCACCATTTGAAGCACCCGAGACTAGTCCAGCAATATCCACAAACTCCATGATTGTGGGTATTAACTTATCTGGTTTAACAATCTCTGCGATATTTTTTTGTCTAGGATCTGGTATTGCTACAACGCCGTTATTTGGTTCTATTGTACAGAAGGGAAAATTTTCAGCACCGACTCCGGCCTGCGTTAGTGCATTGAATAGAGTAGATTTGCCAACATTAGGTAAGCCGATGATTCCACAGTTGAAACCCATTTTATAAGTCCTTTTTATTTAATTGTTGATCACTGTGCAGACCAGTCATTGCCCGTTCCCAGTCACCAGAAACTGCGTACGGCAACCAAGTCAGGATCTTATTGAAATTGACTTCAATCGCGTTTTTTTCCTCAGTCAAAGTTTTCTTTAAAACATAGTTATTGACAAGTTTGGAGTTTCCGGGATGCCCAATACCGATACGAATTCGCGCAAAATCGCTGCAGTTACCGAGTTGTTGAATGATATTGCGGAGACCGTTATGACCGCCGTGACCTCCACCCAGCTTAAACCGCGCCACACCCGGTGAGAGATCAAGGTCATCGTGGATAATTAATAATTCGGCAGGCGTAATATGATAGAAGTTACAAAACAATGCGACGGACTGACCGCTTAAGTTCATAAAAGTAGTCGGAGCAAGCAAACGGATCTCTCGATTGCCTATGACCGCCCTTGCCGAATCACCTAGAAACTTACTTTCACGTTTTAGACGCACACTAAAGTAATTAGCTATAGTTCTGAGCAAATTAAAACCGGCATTATGTCTGGTCCCCTCATNCTCGGCACCAGGGTTACCTAGACCAACTATTACCTTGATTGAATTTAACAATGTAAATGAGCGCAGTCAAATATCTCTAGGATTCAGATTTAATTATTCTCGTCGTCTCCTTCACTTGAATCAGTCGCGGCACTGCTTCCTTTTGATTTGTTGACCACAGCGACAGGAAGATCGTATTCTGGACCTTGCTTTAGAGCAACACTCTCTACCCCTTTCGGCAAATTTATGTTTGAGATGTGTAGCGTTTCACCAACAGCAAGATGTGAAACGTCAACTTCAATGCGCGCTGGAAGATCCTTAGGTAAGCATTTTACTTCAAGTTCGCTCATGGTGTGTGAAATAATTCCACCTTGTTTCTTCACACCAACACATATGTCCTCATTTAAAAAGTGTAATGGGATTTTAATGTTCAGAGAGGTCGATTTTTTTATTCGGAGAAAGTCCATATGTAAAACAACGGCCTTCGCTGGATGCCGCTGAATATCTTTTACAACGACTTCTTCATCCTTGCCATCTATTATTAGATTAATAATATGAGCATAGAAAGACTCTTTTTCTAGAGCTTTCATAACATCTTTATGAACTAACCTTATGGATTGAGGTTCTATTTCTCCGCCATATATTACAGCCGGAATTTCATCATTTAAACGACGCATCCGCCGAACTTCTCCTTTTCCAAAAAGATCACGTTTTCTTGCTGACAAAGCAAAATTATTGGGCATAGCTATTCTCCTTAATTTTAATGTCTCAGGTTTAACGGTGACCTGATATGCATCATAATATACCTATTCAAAGGCGAGTATTTCTCTATCAATCATAAGAACATAGCACTGATTGATTCTTCATTACTTATGCGACGTATTGTTTCCGCAAGTAGGGGACCAAGTGGTAAAACCCGAATGTTGGGGCAATTTTTTGCCTCTTCAGTGAGAGGAATGCTATTAGTCACCACTAGTTCATCCAATTTTGATTTTCCAATATTGTCGATGGCGTTACCGCTCAACACAGCATGCGTTGCATACGCAATAACACGAGCTGCTCCGTGGTCTTTGAGTGTTTCTGCCGCCTTACATAGAGTACCAGCGGTGTCGACAATATCATCAACGAGTAAGCATGTCTTGTCTGAAACTTCACCAATTAAATTCATAATTTCTGACTGATTAGCTACCGTTCTTCTTTTGTCTATGATTGCTAAGTCACAACTTAATTGCTTAGCAACAGCTCTAGCACGCACCACGCCACCGATGTCTGGGGACACAACATGAAGCTTTGAATAGTTACGTCGCTCGATGTCGGCTAGAAGCACAGGAGCACCGTATACGTTGTCCACGGTGCAATTAAAGAACCCTTGGATTTGTTCTGCATGTAAATCGACAGTTAAAACGCGATCTACTCCGGCATTTGATAAAATATCTGCTACTACTTTAGCACTTATCGGTACTCTAACAGATCTTACCCGTCGGTCTTGACGAGCGTAACCAAAATATGGAACAACCGCTGTAATGCGACCAGCTGAAGCACGTCTTAACGCGTCAATCATTAGAACTAGCTCCATCACATGACGATTGGGTGGTGAACATGTAGGTTGCACAACAAACACGTCTTGTCCTCTAACATTTTCGCATATTTCAACATTGATTTCCCCATCCGAAAATAGAGACACTACGGCTTCGCTAATGGCAACACCAAGCGATCTGCCAACCTCTTTCGCGAGTTCTTTGTTGGCATTTCCAGAGAAAACCATCAGTCTTGACACAGAAACTTTCCTATTTTGCATAACATAAACAGCTTAGATACTTTTGGCTGGGGCGGGAGGAGTCGAACCTCCGAATGACGGGATCAAAACCCGTTGCCTTAACCACTTGGCGACGCCCCAATTAAATCATCACTGAGCTATATCATATTCTCCAGTTGCTCATAAAGAATAGAGCGGTTCACGCCTTTTGCGACGAAAGATCTCCACTCACTTGGTACTTTTTGTTGCACTCTCTCAGCGCTGACACGGAGTTGAAAACTACAAAATACGCCTGAGCCAGTGCCCGTCAAGCGTGGAGTGCCAAACGTTTTTAACCATTCCATCACTTCTTTCACTTCAGTATGCAGAGTTTCTACGACGCCCTGACAATCATTTTTACATAAAACCCCAGCAGTTACCTGACTAATATTTAGCGCGGACATTTTGATCGGTGGGGAGTTTCTTGTCAATTCGGGATGCGAAAATATTCTTCTCGTAGAAATATGTAAACTAGGCACTATTATTAAATACCAAATATCTGGCAGCGAAATGGGGTTTAGCATGTCTCCAATACCCTCGGCTGAAGCGCTATATCCCCGCACGAACACAGGGACATCAGCGCCGAGGGTTTTTCCGACTTTCGCGAGTTGATTTGTATCCAGTTTGCAATTCCAAAGTAGGTTCAACCCAATTAAAGTAGTCGCCGCGTTACTGCTTCCACCACCTAAACCGGCTCCAATTGGGATATTTTTTTGTAGTGATATTTCACATCCTGACGATACGCCAGCAATGGTTTGAAGCATTTTGGCTGCGCGCACCACTAAATTATCTGACGGTTTTATTTCATTGTTTTTGAAGTTTAACATGACCTTTTTATCTTCTCGAAAATGGAGCGTAATGAAATCACCAGTGTCTAGCAAATGAAATATTGTTTGCAAATTGTGAAATCCGTCACTGCGACGATTCAAGATGTTTAAGAAAAGATTGAGTTTTGCCGGAGCGGGCAGTCGTAGAGACCGTTGAGAATTTGGTATACTTAAATTTTTATTTTTGACCATTGTGATATGACCAACTTAAATGATTGCTTATTGTGATATCCTAGAATTGTTCGCGGCAAACTTCCAAATGGAGTTGGTTTGTAATTATCAAATTTCAGTGACCACCCAGATTGCTCAAACTTGTGCGCTTGTCCGTCAGGATAAATTAACAAGTTTTTTTGAGTTAAATCTGGGGAAGGAATACCCTTCAGCCAATATGCTAAGGCACTAAATTGGAAAGGAATTCCGACGATATCGTTTATTAATTTACTTGGCGATCCCACTTTGCTGTTCCCTTTATAGTGGAAAATTGCTTCGTCGCTGTCGCCTGTCATTAAGATATTTTCAATACCTAGTGGGCCTGATAGTATAATTGAGAAATCATCATCCAATTGTTTCCAAGTAAGGCGCACTGACCCTGAATATTGTGGTGTTTGTACCGATATTTTTCCGATAGCCTGCCATCTATTATAAGGAGATATTGACGCCTTATGGATTATCCAATTGGTCGCATCGGCAGGACCGTGGGATGGTGTGATGGTGCTACAGCCACAAACAACAGTGATGATTGAAACTAGCACTATTTTTTTCAATTATCGTTTCGCTCCTGTAAAGAGATCCCCAAGCGTTTCATTGTGCTAATGATTTGTAATGCGTCAGGGACACTTTTCAACCCTTGACGCCATACTTTAATTGCTTGCTCTTCATCGCCTAAAGCCCAATAAATTTCACCAAGGTGCGCTGCAATTTCAGGATCTGGCATTTTTGCCATGGCTCGTTTTAAATAGTTAAGAGCCTCGTTTATTTTTCCTTGTTTGAACAATGCCCATCCCATGCTATCAATAATTGCAGGGCTGTCTGGGTTTAAAATATAAGCTCGCTTAATTAGTTCGAACGCTTCATCTAAGCGATCGGTATTCGACAACATCGTATACCCAAGGGCATTAAGCGCATGGAAATTATCTGCATCATGCGAAATGATTTTTAGCAAGTCAGATTCAGCTAATGAGAAATCACCTTGTTGTTCTGCCAACATAGCTCTCGTGTAGAGTAAACTAGCGTCGTGGGGATGGGTTTCTATGCCTGCTGCAAGAACTTCAAGTGCTTTTTTGGGCTTTTTAATCTTCATTAATAGAGTAGATTCTAACTCGAATAGTTCTTTGCTTCGGTCAGGAACTGCGGAACGAACTCCTTGAAGATGGCTTCGAGCGTTTTCGAGGCTAGTGGTTTGTATTAGTAAGTTAAAAACACGCGATGTGGCGGCGAGGAAGTTGCTTCCTCCTAACACTTTTTTATAATTATAAAGTGCTTTTCTGACGCTGTTGTTTTTATCGTGTATGTAACCAAGGTAGTAATGAGCATCCAAAGAATAACGGTAATTCTCTGTCAACCGATTTAAGAGGTTTTCAGCCTTTCTGAGTTTGTTATCCTCGATATAAAGTAATGCCAATAAAAAGTTAATTTCCCCGCTTTGTTGATAACTTTCTTGTAACAGTTCAAATTGGCGTAAGCCTTTGGAGCGGTCAACGGTGGTAAGTAAACGCGCGTACTGCAGACGAAGTTTTTTGTTTTTTGGAAAACTTTTTAAAGCTTGCTGAAGCAGTAATAGAGCGTCTTCAGTTTGTGTTTGTTGGTGAAGTATTTGTGCTAGAAGCTGTGGCCCTCGTACATCATCTGGTTTCTTATTAGTATAAGTTGTAGCAACTTGTTTTGCCTCAACTAACTCGCCATTTTCTCTCAATAGCATTGCTACAGCCAGTTCGCTCGTTATTTTCTTTTCTGCTGGCAGATCAACGTTTCGATATGCTTTTATCAATGGTTTTATTTGTGATTTTTTTCTCCCCTCTGCGATAGTAGTAATTGCCAAAAAAATACTATCGTTCCCCTCTTTTTCGTAGAGCCAGGTTGCGTATGGCAGGGCTTTCAATGCATTTTCGAGAATAGAATATGCATGGAGCATTGAACGATATGCATCACTACTTTGCGGGTTTATATCTAACCACATCGCCGCCATTTCGTATGATGCTTTACCATCTTTTACATACTGCGCTATTTCGAACGCCATTTTCGTGACCGCCTCATCACGAGTATATTTCGCCTGGGATATGTATTTAGACAAAGCGATATTGTATTGCCCGCGGATCAATGCAATATCAGCCACGAGTAGTTGAAATAGTGTTTCTTCATCGAAAGGCTTGATTATTTTATGTCTGCTCTTTTTAAGTGCCGGCTGAGCTTCCAAAGTCTTGGCATGATCTTCGGTTGGTCCAGCATTCAAAACATGAGAACATCCATGCAAAGCAGGAACGAATAACACGCATATTGAGAACAAGGTCAGAAACTGTTTCATATCATCATTGTCACGGTTATTTGAAGTTAAGACAACGAACAAAACATATTGCGATAACAAAACTTCAATAATGTTGCTACCGTACACTAATGTTATTAGTTGTAAAAATTTCTACATGGGTTAGTACTCCAAGTTATAATCGTTCGGTAAACGAAACTTTTGTGATGTCACACTACGATGCGCAAAATACAGTTTTGAAGAAAAGGGGAAGCGCAAATTTTAGTTTTTGGTATCAACCACAAATCCGCGGTTATTGCGACACGCGAACAAATCCATTTTTCTCCTGAGGAAATTATCGAGGCGTTACATTCGGCTTTGCGAGAGACGGGACTAGAGGAGGCCGCATTACTATCAACCTGTAATCGCACTGAACTTTATGGAATAGGTGACGTTTCCGATTATGATTTGTTACTTTGGTTAGCAAGAAACCGAAACTTGCACTTTGATAATCTTAGAGATGCTTTTTACTGCTATAGAAACATGGAGGCACTCAAACATTTGATTTTAGTGTCAAGTGGATTGGATTCAATGGTTTTGGGTGAACCGCAAATTTTCGGGCAAATCAAGTCTGCTTATTCGGTGGGTCGGGAAGCTGGAACAGTATCCTCCCGATTAAATCAGGCCTTCCAATACGTGTTCTCTACTGTCAAACGAATTCGCACGGAGACGGCTATAGGCCAGAGTCCGGTTTCGGTAGCATATACATCTGTACGATTAGCAAGACAAATTTTTACCGATTTTGAATCTAAAACTACGCTTCTGATTGGTGCAGGTGAAACAATAGAGCTTGTTGCTAAGCACCTTAGAGATCAAGGAATGGGTGAAGTTATCGTTGCTAACAGGACTCTCAGCCGGGCGAGGGATGCAGTACAAAATTTCGCGTCTAAAATTATTTTGCTTTCCGACGTTCCCGAGTATTTGTATAAAGCGGACATCCTTATCTCATCTACCGCCAGTCAGTTGCCTATCCTAGGAAAAGGTGTGGTAGAAGATGCTATAAAAAAACGTAGAAAAAAACCAATGTTGTTGATTGATTTAGCAGTGCCTAGGGATATTGAGTCACAGGTTGATGAAATACCAGATGTGTATCTATATAACGTAGATGATTTGACTAATGTTGTTCAGGATGGTTTGGCATCGAGACGCTCAGCAGCCGATGCGGCTGACGTTATTATCCAGCAGGAGATAAAAAACTGGGCGCGACATCAAAGAGCCCTTAATGCTGTGGATACCATAAGAGCATTTCGCAAAAGCATAGAAATAATTCGCGATGCGGAAGTTGAAAAAGCGCTTATGTCTCTGAGACGAGGCCAACATTCAGAGGATGTCATTCATAAGCTGGCTCGCAATTTGACAAATAAATTGATGCATAAGCCCACCACTCGGCTTAAGTTGGCTAGTGAGGAGGGTCGTGAAGATACGATACATGTGACCAAAGACTTGTTTGGATTGACTGCTGAGTGACCTAATTATGTTTGAATATTGCGTCATCCCCGCCATCAAATTAAAGAGAGTAGTATCGAGATGAAAGAGTCAATCACAGTTAAATTGGAAGCGCTGTGCGATCGTTTTGATGAATTATCAGCGCTATTAAGCGAAGAAACAACCCTTAACCAGCCAGACTCATACAGGCTTTTTTCAAAAGAATATGCTGAATTGAATCCTGTAGTAACATTATTTAAGACTTATACCAAGGTTTTAAATGAAGTTAAGAGCTTGAATAATATGTTACATGATTCTGATTCAGGTATCCGTGAGTTGGCGCAAGAAGAGTTGCAAATCAATGAGAAAAATCTGAGGAGACTAGAAATTGATCTGCAACAATCTTTAATTTCAAAAGATCCAAATGACGACAAGAGCGTGTTTTTAGAAATTCGTGCAGGTACAGGTGGTGATGAGGCAGCGATTTTCTCGGGAGATCTTTTTAGGATGTATAGCAAATACTCTGAGCGTCAGCGTTGGAAAGTGGAAATAGTTAGTTCTCATATGGGAGACCAAGGTGGTTTTAAAGAGGTGATAGCACGAATTAGCGGCAAGGATGTGTATTCTAAATTGAAATTTGAATCAGGCGCGCATAGAGTTCAAAGAGTGCCCGAAACTGAATCACAGGGTAGAGTTCATACCTCGGCATGCACAGTAGCTATACTTGCCGAGCCTGATGAACGAGATGCAATTGAAATTAGCAAGTCAGACCTTCGTGTAGATACATTCCGAGCTTCCGGTTCGGGTGGTCAGCATGTAAATAAAACTGACTCAGCGATACGACTGACTCACATACCAACAGGTTTCGTAGTTGAATGCCAGGATGAAAGGTCACAGCATAAGAATCGTGCTAAAGCAATGGCAGTACTTCAGGCAAGGTTGAGTTCGGCTCAAAATGATGTGCTTACGCGTGAGGAAGATGAAAAACGACGTATTTTGATTGGAAGCGGTGATCGGTCAGAACGAATTCGAACTTATAATTTCCCTCAGGGACGACTCACTGATCATCGAATCAATTTAACGCTTTATAAACTTCCCGAAATTGTAGAAGGTAATTTGGACGAGATTGTGCAAGAGCTTACAAACGATTTTCAAGCATCACAGTTGTCAAAAATCGCGGAATAGGTAATTTTCTTTTGTCATTAATTTTAGATTTATTGAGGCGAGCGCCTGAGCTTGAAAAGATAAGCGATTCGCCAGTTTTGGATACACAAAGAATTATTTGTAGCATTATAAACCGTGATACTAGCTACTTGTATACCTGGCCTCAATCGGAAATTACACTCAATGAGTTAAAAAATTTTGAGGCACTATTTGCTCGTCGATTAATGGGGGAACCGATTGCCTACTTAACGGGAGAACAAGGATTTTGGTCATTGATTTTGAGAGTTAATTCGCACACCTTGATACCTCGCCCTGAAACAGAGTTACTTGTGGAGATCGCCTTAAACGTCAATGTTGGACCACACGCTTCGGTGCTTGATTTGGGCACTGGGAGTGGGTCAATTGCCTTAGCTTTAGCTAGCGAACGATCGAATTGGGACATAACTGCGGTTGAAAAAAATATTAAAGCTTTAGAAATTGCAAAATCAAATGGGGTTCGTTTGAGTTTGGAAAATGTCGATTTCATATCTGGTGATTGGTTTAGTCCATTAATATCACGTCGTTTCGATTTAATTGTAAGTAATCCACCGTATATGGCAATTGGCGATGAGAATCTTGATGGAGATGGAGTCCGGTCTGAGCCCAAGGAGGCATTGGTGTCTGGTGTCGATGGATTGGATAGTTTGCGTTATATTATTTCTCAGTCACCCAATTTCTTGCATCATGATGGATGGCTTATTGTGGAGCATGGGTGTGACCAAGGTGCTGAGGTTCGACAATTATTTTTGTCGGAGGGATATGTAGAAGTTTTGACTTATTCGGATTTAAACCATCAGGAGCGCATCACGCTAGGTTGTGCCAATTGCTCTTAAAGTAGGAACATCAGGTATTTGCATTGGTCTTAGAGCGGTCAAAACATCTTCCTCAAGAAATGATACAATTAAATATTTACTTGTAGAGCGAGGAAATAATTTGACCGCACAGTCGGGTAGGGCAAAGCATAATCTCAATGATGAAATACGTGCGAAGTCCGGAAAATCCAAAAGACAGGATCGAACTAAGCAACCTTGGTCTTTGGATCAGTTTGTCGTAGAACCGAGTGTGAATAAAGTTCGGTTTCACGATTTTTCGCTCCCATTAGAATTGATGCGGGGCTTGGCAGCAATGAGGTTTCAATATTGCACTCCAATTCAATCAGAATCATTGCCATACTCTCTTAATGGTCACGATATAGTTGGTCGAGCGCAAACCGGAACAGGTAAGACAGCAGCCTTTTTAATTAGTATTGTGAATGACTTAATAAACTATGCAGTTGAAGGACAGCGTTATATTGGAGATGTGCGTGCCTTAATTTTGGCCCCGACACGAGAGCTTGCCTTACAGATAGCGGAAGATGCGACAAAACTTACACGATTTACCGATATCAAAGTTCATGCTCTTGTGGGAGGTTTAGATTATGGTAAACAGCTCAAGCGAATAGAATCAGAGCATTGTGATATTCTTGTGGGTACCCCAGGACGGTTATTGGATTTTGCGAATAACCAAGACATACATTTAGACCAGGTCGAGATTCTTGTGATTGACGAAGCTGATAGAATGCTTGATATGGGTTTTATTCCCCAGGTGCGACGAATAGTGCGGTTGACGCCACGCAAAGAGGACCGTCAAACATTGTTGTTTTCTGCAACCTTTTCCACGGATGTTATTCGATTGGCTGAACAATGGACAGAAGAACCGGTACTCCTCGAGATGGGTGCTGATAAAGTAACTACTGATACAGTAGTTCAAAAAGTGTATATTACAACAGCGGTTGAAAAGTTTACTCTTTTAAATCAGATTTTAAGCCAAGAGAAAGTAGAAAGCGTGATGATTTTTGCGAATAGGCGAGATTTTTGTAGAGATCTCTATCATAAATTACGTAAGAAAGGCTTCAAAGTGGGAATTTTATCCGGTGATGTACCTCAGTCTAAGAGACTGAAAACTTTAGATTCCTTCAAAAATGGATCGATCAGGATATTGGTGGCTACAGATGTTGCTGGACGCGGCATACATGTTGACGATGTTAGCCACGTCATAAATTATACCTTGCCTGAAGAACCACAGGACTATATTCACCGCATTGGCCGCACTGGAAGGGCGGGGCACTCGGGTGTTTCAATCAGTTTTGCGTGCGAGGATGATGCATTTTTACTCGAACCAATTGAAAAACTTTTGGGTCAAAAACTTTCTTGCACCATGCCAAATCCAAAAAGCAATCTGGATTCTCTTCTCGAACAGAAAGCGAAAGTCACTGCTGACTTGCTTTCGATATAAATCAATGTTGTGGTCGTTTGAAAAGGTAAAACATCTTACACAGTTAGTTAAAAATGATGTCCCTTCAAAAAAAGCAAATCATTGAGTTTTATCCCATAATTTGCTGAGGTTTGAAACTTTAATGGATGAAAGTATTAGCAATACACTGTTTGAGTCCATCCCAACTGTAAAAAACGATACTTGTGTTTCACGCTTACTACTTAAATAAGGCGTCATTATTTTTTTGTGGCGGTGCTCTCCAATTTNTTGCTNTTAGTTTGAAGTTCGCAAAAGCCGCTGTTTTTGAATTTCCCAATCTCGCTTTTTATCATCGAAGCGTTTGTCATGGAGTGCTTTACCCTTTGCTAGCGCAATCTCACATTTTACAACGTGTCGCTTCCAGTAGATCGCAATACATATGCATGTAAAGCCTTTTTGGTCAACTTGAGCTTGCAGATCGGATAATTCGTTGCGATTAAGTAACAACTTTCTCTCTCGCCCCGGTTCAATTATACTTGTTGTACAAGTAGTCGCCAGAGGCGTAACTAATGTTCCGATTAGCCATGCTTCATAATTTCTGACATGAACGTAACTTTCTGAAAGGGAGATTTTTCCCGCCCGAAGACTCTTCACTTCCCAGCCGAGCAATGCGATCCCTGCTTCATATTTTTTTTTAATAAAATAGTCGCGTTTACTTTTCTTATTTAGGGCTATTGTCTTGGTAAGCCTTTTTACTTTTTGTTTCGACATTGCGTAATTATACGCTGGACGCTAACATTGTCATTGTTTTTCCCTTTTAACTTTCAGTCTGATTGTGTTGTCTACAAAGCTCAAGAGAGGAAGGCACAGTTATTAATCTAACTGAGCTTTCGAGAATAAATTGTTTCGGGATCATTAATACAGTTTCACTCAGGAAAAAAAATGGATATTCAGCCAAAGAGTGTGCATGGTATTTGGAGTAGTCGTTGGACTTTTATTCTTGCTGCTACTGGTTCAGCGGTGGGTCTCGGAAATCTTTGGAAATTCCCTTATGTTGCGGGAACATTTGGCGGTGGGGCTTTTGTGCTCATTTACTTGGTGTGTATTTTGTTGATTGGAGTACCGGTTATGATGGCTGAAGTTCTTTTGGGCAGAGCAGCGCGTAAAAGCCCGATCAATGCGATGCACCATGCCGTCGTTGCAAGTGAAAGTCGCTCTGCGTGGAGGTACATTGGGTGGGTCGGTATTTCTTCTGCTCTTTTGATTCTGTCCTTTTATGCCGTAATTGCTGGGTGGGCGATGGATTACTTCACGTTAACTGCGAGGGGCGCTCTTTCTGAAGTCAGTGGTGATGATGCAGTGCTTTTATTTTCAAATTTGGTAAGTAATCCGCTTCGATTAGTTTTGTGGCAGAGTACTTTTCTTGTATTGTGTTTTTTGGTAGTTGCCGCGGGTGTTCAAAGAGGGTTGGGAAGAGTAATTACTGTTTTAATGCCGATGCTGTTCCTTTTGTTGATCGTTATGATGTTACTTGCTGTTATGAAGGGTGACTTTTATTCGGCATGGACGTTTTTATTTGCTTTTAATGTTGACTCTATTACTTGGAGGGCAGTTCTAGAAGCAATGGGTCTTGCTTTTTTTACTTTGAGCATCGGAATGGGAGCGATAATGGCATATGGAGCTTATATGCCGGCTGAAGCGAGTATAGGTAGAACCGTTCTTACAGTGGCTATTTTAGATAGTGTAGTTGCTGTTGTTGCAGGTTTGATGATCTTCTCAATCGTTTTTGCTACTCCGGGAATCTCACCAAGTGAGGGTCCTGGATTGATGTTTATTAGTTTGCCAGTTGCCTTCGGTAATATGACTGGCGGTTATATTTTAGGTGTCTTGTTCTTTTTTCTTGTGGTTATTGCAGCATGGAGCTCAGCAATTTCTTTGCTGGAACCGGCTGTGGCATGGTTAATAGAGGAAAAAAGGATTTCTCGCCCAAGAGCAAGTATCTTTTTATCTTTTCTCGTTTGGATTTTGGGGATTGGGACGGTTTTGTCTTTTAATCTTGCGAAAGATATAAAAGTTGCCGGATTCACGTTTTTCGATGCGCTAGATTTTCTGACTGCAAATATTATGTTACCGCTGAGTGGCTTTGCGATAGCTATTTTTGTCGGGTTTATAATGGGACATGACCTAGTGAGAGCACAAATGGTTGATTTAAGTAGCAAATATCTTGAACGTTGGTTATGGCTGTTGCGTTACCTTGCTCCGATCGCTGTGCTAATGATTTTTTCGATGGGCATTTATGATAAATTCTCTTCGGTGTAAATGTGACTCGAATTAAACGCTCGTTAGTAGTAAAACATTCATCAAAGAAAATGTATGACTTAGTTAACGATGTGGAACGATACCCTGAATTCGTGACCTATTGTTCTTCGGCAGAAGTTATCGAAAGTAATAGTCAAGAGATGTTGGCTCGTTTGGATTTAAAAAAAGCGGGAATAAATATTAATGTCTTGACGAGAAATAAACTTAATCCTCCTCTCGGCATTAATATGTTGTTGGAAGAGGGCCCTTTTACTTTATTAGATGGACGGTGGACGTTTAATGAAATAAANGAGTCGGCTTCGAGGGTCTCGTTTGTGTTGGATTATGAGTTTAAAAGCTTTGCATTGCATGCATTAGCTTCAAATTTACTTACTAATATTGCAAGTGACCTGGTTGACATGATCTGCCAACGTGCCGATTTTCTATATCTAGAGTGAGTAAAGCAACTCAATCATATTAAGGTTTAACTTAGATATTCGTTTAATTGTTTAAGAACCTTGATTTGGATAGTTGTATTATGGAAAAGGAATTACAAGATCACCATTAACCGAGGAGCTGTGAAGTTATGAGAAANTTTGCCACCGTAAGAACCATCAGCAAACATTGAGTATACCTAGTCGGTGTTGGCCAGCGACGCTTTTAGGATCTGCTAGCCCAATGTTTTGGTGACCCTCAGTTTCTCATTAAGAATCACCGAGCAGTTGTGAGTTTGGCATCAATGGGATGGTAATCTCCTCGAAGCCCACTCAGTCTATCCTGTTCGCTAAAGTACACCTCTAATCGCTTTTCTTTTTTTTGTAAACGAGCGTCTGTAACGTTGAATAGATATACCCAATGATTCTGGTTAAAGCTATCTTTTATTAGGGGTGTACCTAAGACGAACTTTACTTGTACTTTTGTCATCCCCGGCTCGAGCTGGTTTACCATCTCTTGTGTCACAATATTACCTTGTTGAATCGAAACTTTGTGAACGCTGGGAAATTGTGGTGTACTACATGCAGGCAATGCAAGAGACATGCATATTGCAATTATTGTTACAAGTATCGGCATTAAAATAGGTCTTTTCGACACATCTAAATACTGTATTATAAATTAATTTAATCATTATTTGAAGCTGAGAAAATGAAAAGAGGCGATAAAGAGTTAAAGAAAGCGGGACTTAAAGTGACTTTGCCTAGAGTAAAGATACTTCATATCCTTGAGCAATCAGAGCTTCATATGACTGCGGAAGATATATATCTCAAGCTAATTGATGCTGAAGAGGATGTCGGAATTGCTACTGTATATAGAGTCTTGGCTCAATTCGAGAGTGCTCGTTTGGTAAATAGACATAATTTTGATAGTGGTCCAGCCGTCTACGAATTGGATCGAGGTGACCACCATGATCATATGGTCTGCTCGGAAACGGGAAAAGTTATAGAGTTTCACGATTCTGAGATAGAGAAACTACAGAAAAAAATCGCTGAAAAGCATGGTTATGAGTTAATAGACCACAGTTTAGTGTTGTTCGTTAGAGAACGAAAAAAATTGACTAATCTTTCTTGAAGTGTTGGCTTCAAGCATGTTGTTATCCTTTCAAAACTCGGATTTCACAAATCCAAACCTCTAAGAGTATAATTGATTAGCGAAGATAGACCTGTCTTTTATGATTTAGATCAATTATTTATAACAATGTCACTGCACAAAGTGCTCTGAAGTTGGAAATGTCGAGTTGCGGACAGCCGATGCATAACTTTTTATTGCAGATAGAATAGAGTTGTTACTGAGCAAAAAATTTTTAGAAAAGCTTGGTATTTGGTCCGATATTCCAAGAACATCATAGAGAACCAGTATTTGTGCGTCCGTAGCGGGTCCGGCACCGATTCCGATCACAGGTATTTTCAGTTTTTTTGTGATCAACGCACTTAGGCTTGAAGGTATGCATTCCACGACTAACAGCTGTGCACCAGCTTGCTCCAAAGTTTTTGCGTCGTTAACAATTTTGTCAGCAGCTTTTGAATTAGCTCCTTGTATTGCATATCCTCCAAGTTGGTGGACTGATTGCGGCGTTAATCCCAAGTGACCGCATACTGGAATACCGCGCTCAGACATTTGATAGACTGTTTCAGATAACCACTGGCCGCCTTCAAGCTTTACCATTTTTGCCCCATTTTGCATTAACATACCAGAATTTCTCAGAGCATTCTGGGTGGTCTCGTAGGACATGAATGGCATGTCAGCTATTAGGACAACTTCCTTTGCTCCCCGAGATACGCAAGCAGTGTGATAAACCATATCATCGATCGATACAGGAATTGTTGTTTTGTGTCCCTGACATACATTGCCTAACGAATCGCCAATCAATATTATTTCAATACCCGCTTTCTCTATTACTTTAGCAAAACTATAATCATACGCAGTAAGCGCGGTAAATTTGTCTCCCTGCGTTTTCATTTTTTTTAAATCGGTGATTCTAACCATCTGTAGCAACCTAGCTTTTAGTTGTATGGTTTTAAGATAATCAGTTTATATTAAAATCACAAGGTTGGTATAAATTCCACAGTTAAAATGTTAATCAAGTGGTACCGGATTATAGTAGTGGCGACCTTTTTTTACTGTGCTAATTCGTTGAGCAAGACTAAAAAAATCGGATTTGTTTTCCGAAAAATTTACCTGATTAGTATTCACTATTAGAAGCGGTGTTTCAGAATAATGATAAAAATATTGGGTATAAGCATCATTGATTTCCGCTAAGTAATCAAATTCGATTTCTTTTTCAATAACTCTTCCGCGTTTTTTTACTCTATCAAAAAGTGCTTTTGTAGATGCTTGCAAATAAACCACTAAATCGGGTTTTGGTAAATCTTTGATTACATGCGCGAAAACTTTTCGATAGAGGCTATACTCATCATCGTTTAAATTCACCCCAGCAAATAAAGGATCTTTTTGAATAAAAAAATCGCTGATAAATATTTTTTTAAAAATATCTACTTGACGCACTTCTTGGAGCTGTTGGATACGTTGAAAAAGAAAATAGAGTTGAGTTGGTAATGCAGCGCCCACCCTATCTTTATAAAAGTCCTCAAGAAACGGATTGACACTAGCATCTTCTAACAAAGTTTCAGCACCAAAGTTTCTGGCTAGTTCTAAGGTCAATGTAGTTTTGCCGATACCTATAGGGCCCTCGATGACAATATAGTTGGGGAAAGAACCTTTGGTGGAGTTAATTTGCTTTAATTGTTCGATGTTGGAATTCAAAAAGATCTCCGGGCCTTTAAGTCATAACAACGAATACGTTTTACTTTACTCTCGTCTTGACATTTGTCCAATAGTGACGAGATAGATTCATTACTTATAACAAAATTTTTCGTTAATAGATCACTAAGCGGTTTTAGCACGAAAGCTCTTTGGTGCATTCTTGGGTGCGGAAGTAGCAATTGTCCGCATGTTATCGTTAATTGGTCATACATTAATATGTCTAAGTCTAGTGTCCTTGGAGCCCATTTCCTCCCCCGCTGCCGCCCTTGATGTTTCTCTACTTCCTGAAGTGTCTTCAGAAGTTTTTCAGAGGTGAGAAATGTGGATATTTGTGCAACTGCATTACAATATGTGGGTTGGACGCCCGGGCCGATCGCTGGACTGTTATAAAATGCGGATACTTTTTCAAGTTTTATAAAATTGTGATTGTCGATCGCACATAACGCCTTTTCGACTTGCGAAACGGGATTGCAGAGATTACTGCCAAGAGCAATAAAAGCTGTTGACATTAAAAGTCACTCTCTATTTTTGGTAAAACGTACTTCCGTCGCCTCGATATACTCGAGGAGATAACCTTTTTGGTCTTGAACTTGGTTTGGCGATCCTGTGGATGTAGTTCCTGATATTTTGTCCACCACATTCCTGCCCCACCTAGAGACTCACCGGAGTCCTCTCGTAAAAGCAACAAATCATAAGCCGCTCGGAACCGCAGGTTGCCTATTAAGCGCGCTGCCCTATCTTTTTTTTGTAGGAAGGACTGTAATTGCCAAATTTCTTTCATCGCAACAGTGTAGCGCCGAGGAATCGCGATAATCTTTATCTGTTTAGAGATGACTGCATCAGCTGCATGCCTTTGTGCCATGTAGGCAGACTTACCGCTTTGTATGTGTTTGATTGATTCTTTTTGTACTGCGGGCCACAACATGGTCGCGAAAGTAAACGCTGGAGTTACTGGTTTACCATAGCGAACTCTTTGATCTGTGTTGCTTAAAAGTTTTGAAATCAATCGTTTAGCGCGATCTTCTCCGACTGCATGCTTTGCTATACACGGCATTAAGTATGACATAAAATTATATTTGTCTAAGAGTTTATAGTTTTCACTGGCATGGCCATTAAGAAAAAGTTTTAAGCATTCCTCGAACAGACGGGGAGCAGATATTTGCTGCAAGGTTTTAGCGAGCCTACACATAGGTGCGGCAGTTTTTGTAGCTATTTCAAAGTCCAACTTTGTGGAAAATCTAACGACTCTGAGGAGTCGCACAGGATCCTCTTTAAATCGAATGGTTGGATCTCCAACTATTCTTATAAGATTTTTTTTTATATCGCTCAAACTACCCAGAAAATCGTGTATCGTGTTGTCGGTGGGATTATAATACAGTGCATTGATTGAGAGATCTCGACGGTTGGCGTCATCTTTAATGCTTCCAAAAAGATTGTCTCGAGTAAGCATTCCGGTTTTACTCTGGTGACGCAAATTGTCAGAGCTGTGACATTTTTGATTTGATCTAAACGTAGTGACTTCAACGATTGCTCTATTTATTTGAACATGCACTATTTGAAATCGACGACCAATTATTCTAGCTCGATTAAATAATAATTTTATTTCTTTTGGATTTGCGTTGGTAGCGACATCAAAATCTTTCGGTTTGAATCCCAGCAGAGCATCGCGGACGCATCCTCCCACAAAGAACGCATCAAAACCGGATTTTTGTAATTTAGTGACGATTGCACATGACTCTGGGCTCATATGCATTGGTGAGAGGGCGTGATTACCGTCCGGTATGACCATTCCTAACGTATTTTTCTTCACCACAATACTGTGTTTGGGTTTTTTTTGGACGCTGTAAAGCATGACTACGTCTAACTTTTAGTATGTAAAACATAAAGAGCGCCAGGAGGCGCTGTGTTTCAATTATCTATTAGGTAATGAGGGGCCAAAAATTGACCCCTCCCAAAGGACATACACTAGCCTTCTAGTCCACGACCACTCTTTCGCAATAAATTTTTATTATTATTTATTGTTATTTTGTGCTTCTATTTTCGCTAGAAAATATCCACATTGATAATGGTAACAGAAAATCAATCGATTACAATAGCAATATTGCGAGTTAAATATGAATTCAAAATGGAATTTATATTGGAATGAATTGCATTATATTTCTGTATATCTCTGGTACATTCATTTCAGTGAAAATTTTTCAGGCTCTGACCATTTAAAACAGATTGGTTTTGTCTAGGTACTGATGACATATCCCAATTCGACACTGCCCATGAAAGTATTTGATTTAAAGAAGCACCGAATAGATAGCTTGGTGGCTTCTGATTGAGTATTTTGAGTGCATACCATATTGTTTTATTGGCATCTTCATTGCGCACGGCAGGTGCTTGTCTTTGCTTACTAAGTTTTTGATTATTTTGATTAACTATAAGAGGTATATGCGCATATTTGAGGCTTCGGTAATTTAAACATTTTTGTAGGTATTTTTGCCTTGGTGTTACTGGAAGAAGATCATTGCCTCGAACAACATGGGTAATTTGTTGTTGCTCGTCGTCAACAACTGAAGCTAGCTGATATGAAAAAAAACCGTCTCGCCTCTTCAAAATGAAATCCCCTACACACTCATATATATCTTGATGAATATCACCAAAGACTCTATCGGTTACTAAAATTTTTGTTTCGTCGTTCTTGGCAATAAGCAAACGAGTGGAGATATCTCCTTGAAACTTTGTCTTTCTCCGACATCGACCATCATATATTCCACCTATTTCTTTAATTCTTTTTCGATGACACTCGCAGTCATATGCGAGATTTTTTTGTTTTAACTCCTCAAGAATATCTTGATAATGCGCTAAACGATTACTTTGATGAAAGATTTCCCCATCCCAATGCAAGCCATGCATATCAAGTTGTCTCTGAATCGTTGAAATGTATCTAGCGTCTTCGCGGGGTGGGTCCAAATCTTCAATTCGTAACAACCAAACACCATTAGATTTTTTTGCGTCAAGATAACTAGCTAATGCACAAACTAAAGAGCCTAAATGCAAAGGTCCAGAGGGGGATGGAGCAAAACGTCCGATATATTTAAGGAGCGACATGTGACTATGCCTGACAAATCAACCACCAGTAATTTGTTTTTCTTTTATTTCATCAAGAGTCTTGCAGTCGACGCATAAATTTGCCGTTGGCCTCGCTTCAAGCCGCCTCACACCAATATCCACTCCGCACTGATCGCAAAATCCATAATCATTATCGTCAACTCTTATAAGAGTCTTATCAATTTTTTTAATCAGCTTACGCTCTCGATCCCGCGTTCTTAGTTCTATGCTAAACTCTTCTTCTTGTGTAGCTCGGTCTGCCGGGTCTGGAAAATTTGCAGCTTCATCTTGCATGTGATTTACCGTTCGATCTACTTCTTCCATCAGTTCTTGACGCCACGCTTTTAGAACAGCGCGGAAGTGATTTCGTTGAGACTCATTCATGTATTCTTCACCAATTTTTTCCTCGTACCGAGGTAAACCATGAATTGTCAAGATTGCAGTCTTTTTCTCGTTTGTATTAGCCGCATTTTTTGTTGTTGTCTTTGACTCTTTCGAATGTCCTGATAGTGCCATTACTGAACCCATCCTTGTTTATAAACACTTAATCTTACCGCCAGCGTTATAGATTGCTTGGAGATAATTATCAAGAAGAATTTATAAAACATGGAAATTTTCTGTGTGTTCCTTTATCTTTCCGTAAGTGCCTCGTGTGTTTGGTGAAGCCAAATTAATTTAAAGCGTCTCTTTTCGACAGCGCTTAAGAATAAATGTGGAGATTTGAAATTTTTGCGCTATAAGACTCCATTACAAAAAGGTGTATTTTTGAGACGCTATAAACGTTTTTTTGCTGAGGTTGAAACCCTCGACAAAGGTATTGTCACTCTACATTGCCCAAATACAGGTGCGTTGCAAAATTGTTTGGTCGAAGGATCTGATTGCTGGTACTCTTTGTCTGATAATCCGCGTCGAAAACTCTCGGGAACGCTTGAGCAAGTCACCACATCTTCTGGCAATTTGGCTGGAATCAACTCGGCATCAGCAAACACAATAGTTTTTGAGGCATTGAAAGATGACCGGATTGGACAACTAACGAATTATAGAACAATTTCACGGGAAGTAAGATTTGGATTAGAAAATAGTAAAATCGATTTTTTGTTAAAAAGGGGAGACCAAAATTGTTTTGTTGAGGTGAAGAGTGTTTCATTTGACATGGGTAACCACCTTGCTCTTTTTCCTGATGCTCAGACTTCAAGGGGGAGAAAGCATTTACGAGAGCTCGCACATGTCGCCTCTTTGGGACACCGAGCTATGCTCTTTTTTTGTGTACAACTGAGCTCCGTAAATCGTTTAGGCTTTGCTAAAAGAATAGATCCCGAGTATCTGTCAACTTTAAAGGCCTCTTTAAAAGGCGGTGTTGAAATTTTAGCCATGAGTTGTAGTTTGACGAAATATGGAATTAATCTGACGCGGGCAGTCGATTTGTTAATCTAAATTTGTATAAATTGTTGTTATTAGTGGTTAGTGAAGAGGTCATAAACAGAACTATCTACGTGGAAAGTGTTTTGCTCCTGATCCTTGGAAAAATTTATAATGATTGAATTTGAAATAAGCTGTAAGAATCCTAGTATAGATGACAGTGATATTGTCACGGGTGTAACGGATCGACATGTTGTAGAGTGGACAGCTAATGGATCGCGCGAAGTTTGCAAAAAAATTTTCATTCATCATCAACTAGTTAACCCGTTGAATGAGTTAAAATTGGAAGCCGCGAAGAATGGGTTTGATCTGTGTGTTTGCAGTGGTTACAGGTCATTTGCCCAGCAGGCCTCAATATGGAGTGAGAAGCTATCGGGCCGAAGAGATGTGTTAAATAGTAACGGTAAGGCTTTAAATCTCAAGGGGCTATCCGATTACCAGAAAATTGAGGCAATTTTAAGATGGTCTGCTCTTCCCGGAGCATCTCGTCACCATTGGGGTTCGGACGTTGATGTTTTTGATGGCGCTTCTATCCCAAATAACTATCAATTAAGATTGGTTCCTGAGGAAACCATGGAAGGTGGGATGTTTGCGCCCATGCATACTTGGTTGGATAAAAAATTGGATTCTAATAATGGATTTTTTAGACCATATGGCTCCGACAATGGTGGATTAGCGCCAGAAAGATGGCATCTTAGCTATGCTCCGATAGCTAAACATTTTGCTCACTTGTTGACGCCAGAACTAATAAAAAATTGTTTAATTGCCCATAAAATTAGCCTTCACGATGCTGTGATTGATAATTTCCAAGAGATTTATCGACGCTTCGTTCTTAACGAAATTAGCTAATTTTGGGAGCTAAGTTTTGATTAGTGCCAAAGACTTATGGAAGACAATGTTGGAAGAGGCAAGAATCATGCAAGCGCAAGAACCAGCATTGCGGGACTTTTTAGAGGTACAAATTTTTAAGAAGCCTGATCTTGGTAATGCTTTGGCGGACAACTTAAGTTCAAACTTTTTTGGTATCACTAAGTATGAGATTAATCTTGAAAAAATATTTGCGAAATCGTTAGATCTGGATAACGAGATTTTGCAATGCGCCTGTCGGGACTTGCAAGCATATGTTGATCGCGATCCAGCATGTGAGCATTACGTCACTCCACTTCTCTTTTATAAGGGATTTCAAGCTCTACAATTACAACGAATTTGTCATAGCTTGTGGATTCGAGGCCAACGTTATTTAGCTAGATATTTACAAAGTAAGATGTCTGAGAATTATGGCGTGGATATTCATCCCGGAGCAATTATTGGTGCTGGAGTTATGTTAGATCATGCAACTTCTCTTGTCATTGGAGAAACTGCGGTTGTTGGTGATGATGTGTCCATTCTTCACTCAGTGACACTTGGAGGTAGTGGGCTACAATCGGGTGATCGACATCCAAAAATTGCTAATGGTGTTCTAATTGCGGCTGGTGCAAAAGTGCTGGGGAACATTACTGTAGGAGAGGGCGTTAAAATTGGTGCAGGAAGCCTGGTGCTAGAATCAGTGCCGGCATTTGTTACTGTTGCGGGAGTTCCGGCAAAGATAATTGGAGGCTCTACCCCTGGAATGGCCGCTTTTCATATGGATCAGCAAATAACTAAAGAAGGGAATTGATTGGTTTGAATTAATTTGCCGGTCATTTTTTTTCAACTTGAGTGCGTTACAGCAGTATGGCTCAAGCACACATCTTCTAGGTACTGTATTTGTTTTTCCATAAGATCCTGACGGTTGGGTGGAAAAGCTTTGAAAATGAAAAAATTATCGTCACTCTGAGAGAGCACAGCGATGGTTGATAGCTGGTCGCAGGAAAAACCGTCCGTAAAAATCGAGATTGCTCCTGACTCTAGCTTTTTAGATAACCGCGTGGATAATTTCTTGAGATCGTATACTTGCTCTTGGTAATGAAAAGTTGGTGCCGTGGCAATTGTGTTACCGCATGCAGTAAAACCAACTCTCAGCTCAATACCCATCTTGCTTGCAAGGTTGTAAAGAAGTTGTCTCATGGCATACATGCACATCATACACGCCAGGAGGTGTTTTTTTGAGAACTCGGCGGATTGGATTTCGAAATATAGTACCCCCTCCTCGCCCTCCAAACGCCTCGCTCCGTACAGCTCTATTGTGCGACTTATGCATAAGTCCAATTTTTCAAAGAGTAACTCTTGATTTTCCTTATTAAGTTGGCTTCCAACACATCTTCGGTTAAAGAGTGTGACTCTCACAAGAGAACAATATCTAGCTTGTCTCCCAAGACCATCAAGTTCATCGGATGGTGTTATCAAAGTTTCAAGTTGTTGTTCAAGAATTCTTAATTCATCGCCATAAAATGCCTTTTTGTTTGGCAACTGATTACTTAATAGGGTAAGACGACTAGATATTTTTCTGGTGAACTTTAAGCATATGATAGCTATTGTGGCGGTGAATATTGTCCAAAGCGATAAGCACGTGATTATTATCCAGCGATAAGGCAATAGCGCTCTCTCTTGATCTAGAGATAATTCAACAAACCCTGACGGATTCTTCTTTGACTTTACCGGTAACCTTAAAACTTGCAACTGAGATGGGATATGTCCGCCACGTTGACTGCGGACCCTCATATCATTTATGCGATTATATAAACTTGCACTGTAAACAAGGGGATCCTCTGTGATTTGATTCAATGAAACTTGTATACTAATATTATCCCCGTGGTCCATTGCAGTGGAAATTCGTTCTTCAAAATTTTTGAGTAGTAAATTTCCTTTTGACGTCAAGGTTTCAGTTGCGTGCTGATGGGAAAAGTGCGATAAAAAACTTAAGTTGGTTAATCCGAAAATAAGACATGTTGATACCAAAAAGGCGGTAATTTTCCTCGTCAAAGGGCTGTAAAGCATTTTTTGTTTTTATCCGGAATAAACTCTCAACCATTATTCTATCCTATTATCCTTCCGTTTATAAAATACTCTTACAATTTTGAAGGAATTGGTATAAGTGAAAAAAATATTATTACTTAACGTCATTGGTGTAGATAAACCAGGAATCACGAGTGAAGTAGTTGCTTTGCTGGCGCGATTCGGTGCAGATATTTTAGATATCGGACAAGCAGTCATTCATGATCAATTGAATCTGGGTATTCTCGCCTCTTTGGTTGACGGTCCTACTGAGTCGATCGTTATAAAGACAATTTCGGAAAGTATGAGTTTATTGGAAATGCGAGTAAAATTTATATCGATTCCACCTGAACGCTATTCAAATTGGGTTGATCAGCAAGGCAAGCCGAGACATGTCGTTACCTTACTAGCTCGAAAACTGGAAAGTCAGCATTTGGCAGTTATTACTCAAGTTATGGCTGGTGTTGGTTTGAATATCGATAAGATTACGCGGCTATCTGGTCGGGTCCCGTTAGAACAAGATAAGGTGTTGGGATGCGCTTGTATTGAATTTTCGGCGCGAGGTGTGCCGAATAACTTGGATTACTTTCGTCGGTCGTTATTAGAACTTGCAGCTTCATATAACATTGATCTTGCTCACCAAGAGGACAATATTTATCGTCGGAACAGACAGTTAATCGTTTTTGATATGGATTCAACCCTCATTGATGGTGAAGTAATTGATGAGTTGGCTCATGAAATGGGCGTGGGCCGTCAGGTTACAATGATTACAGCCGCGGCGATGCGAGGGGACATGGATTTTGAGGAAAGTTTTCGCCAGCGTTTAGCGCTCATCAGAGGTTTGGATTCTACCGCTTTAAAATCTGTTGCTAAGCGTTTAAAGCTGAATGAGGGGGCTCAATACCTACTCAGACGATTGAATCAATTGGGATTTAAAACTGCAATAGTATCTGGCGGCTTCGATTACTTTGCGCGGTATTTACAATCGATTTTAGGAGTCGATTATATTTTTGCTAATGAATTAGAGATTGAAAAAGGGTTGGTTACTGGCAGGATAAAAGGCCCTATCATTGATGGTCAGCGAAAGGCCAAATTGCTGCGAGAATTGGCTCATAGAGAAGGACTCCGATTGGAGCAAGTAATTGCTGTTGGTGACGGCGCCAATGACCTACCAATGCTTGCGATCGCTGGGTTAGGTATTGCATTTCGGGCGAAGCCGATTGTCAAAGCTACTGCGCGACAATCTATCTCTAATCTTGGTCTGGACGGAATCTTATATTTACTCGGATATAGTGATCGAGAGATCAAGTATTTGGATGACTGAGCAAAATCTGGCTTTAACGGTTCTTATATCAGATACTACATATTTTTAATGAAAGGAGACTTCAGACTGTGACTGTTTACTCAACAAGTGATTTTCGTTCTGGGTTAAAAGTTATGTTTGAGCGAGAACCGTGTTTAATACTTGAAAATGAGTTCGTGAAACCAGGGAAAGGACAAGCTTTTAGTCGTATTAAAATCAGAAATCTCAAAACAGGGAGAGTGCTCGAGAAAACCCTTAAGTCGGGGGAATCCCTCGAGTCTGCGGATGTAATTGACAGAGAAATGCAATTTTTGTATGAGGATGGAGAATTTTGGTACTTCATGGAACCAAATACCTTTGAACAATATCAGGCTGATAGGAAAGCGGTGAGGAACGCTTGTAATTGGCTGAGTGAGCAGGATTTGTGTGTGGTAACACTCTATAATTCGGTCCCACTGACGATAACACCTCCAAATCATGTTGAATTAGAAATTAAAGAGACTGCACCGGGATTGCGCGGAGATACTGCAACAGGTGGGACAAAAACAGCTACGTTGACAACCGGAGCGGTAATAAAAGTACCATTATTCTTAGAATGTGGCGAGCGAATTCGTGTTGATACAAGGTCGGGAGAGTATCTTGGTCGAGTGAGAGACTAGAGAAATATCAATAGAACTGCTAAGGGATTTGTTGATGACTATTGAGGTTGGCCCAAAGTGGGAGCCCACAGCCGGAATTGCTACGTTGGTCGAGAGAAGTCGTATTGTTGCCATAATGAGAGCTTTTTTGGTTGAGAGGGGTGTGTTAGAAGTAGAAATTCCAATTCTAGGGGGTTGCTCGGTCAGTGACCCTTACATCGACAGTTTTGAAGTCTTTAGTGAGAGTATTGAGGGGTTTTTGCAAACTTCACCAGAGTCATATATGAAACGTTTACTGGCGGCTGGGAGTGGAGATATATTTGCTCTAGGCAAGGCTTTTCGCGCAGGAGAAATTGGAATTAAACATAACCCAGAATTCACCATGCTGGAATGGTATAGGGTGGGATGGAACGAGCACGAACTAATGGCTGAGATTGCTGAGCTTGTGTCTACACTAAGGCCAAGCATAGGCTGTTTGACAATGAGTTATCGAGATGCATTTATGCAACACTTAGGGTTAGATCCGCACGACATATGTTTATCGGATTTGCAAAAATATGTTTCCTCAAGCGCAGGAGATAAATGGAAGTCAGAATCACGTTTTAATTGCTTAAACTATCTCTTCACAAACGGTGTTGAACCCAAGCTACCGGAAGGCCTAGTATTTTTGTATGACTATCCCGAATGTCATGCCGCTTTTGCTCAGTTGTATTGCAATCGAGAGGGTCAGGTTGTAAGTAGGCGTTTTGAGGTTTATTTGAATCGCTTGGAGTTGGCCAATGGTTATTTCGAATTAACTGATCCGAGAGAGCAACATCGAAGGTTTGACAAGGATAAGCAGGCGAGAGTTGCGATGAATAAGAAAATTTTTAAGGAAGACATACGCGCTTTGGCAGCTTTAAATGCTGGACTACCCAGTTGCGCGGGCGTCGCCTTGGGAGTTGACCGATTGATCATGCAACTTCTTGATAAAAATTGTATTCAACAAATAATGGCATTCGGCTGGACCCAACGATAAATAATTTTATAACGTAAATTCTCAAATATTTACTATATCTCAAAATAATGATTCATTACCAAAGCGGGTTTATCTGTCAGAGTGTTGCCTATCACTTGACCGGGCACACCAGCGACTAACGAGTGGGGGCTTACGGCTTTTAAAACGACACTGCAGGCTCCAATCATGGAGCCTGCACCTATTTCGATGTTTCCGAGAATTTTTGCACCAGCGCCAATCAGCACTCCGCGCCGAATTTTGGGATGTCTTTCTCCCTCCTCTTTACCTGTTCCTCCAAGAGTTACACCTTGCATAATAGAAACATAATCTTCTACAACTGCAGTTTCCCCTATCACTAACCCGGTGGCATGATCTAGCATCACAGAGGAACCGATTTTAGCTGCTGGATGAATGTCCACCCCATAAAATCTTGAAGTAGTTGATTGAATCAAAAGTGCAAGTATTTGATATCCGTCGCACCACAAGTTGTGTGCCAATCGGTGGGCCTGCAGAGCTAAAAAACCTTTGTAAAAAAGAAACGCCTCTAAATTCGAATTACAAGCAGAATCTCTATTGTTGATAGCCAATAAGTCCAAAGTTGCTGATTCTATTCTGTGTGCCTTTTGGTTTCGAGCAAAGTGATAGCTCAAAATATCCTTAGTTAAATAATCATTGATTAGTGCATTCAATAAACGGCACTCAAGAGCCGCTTTGAAACTTTTATGGCTTAAAACTGCTTTGTTTAGAAAAATTTCAAGTAAAGGTTCATTTTTAACTACTGCTTTCGCTTCGGCGGTTATATTTCGCCATACTTCTTCCACAAAATTCGATGATTTAGATCTCATTATCGATGACTGGCCAAAATTGTTTGTTTATCCGTTTTTTGTTGTTTCGTAGTTTCTTAAATGAGAATTTACGTTGAACGGCTTTAGTCACTAGTATGTTTCACCATTATCTCATTTGATAAATTACGAGACTACCAACAGTTTTAAAAAAAGGTTCGGTCAATCTAGTCTGATACTAAGTGGCACTTTCATAATTAAGAGCTGTCTTAGACGGTGTATGAATCCCATTTTCTTCCTTACTACCATCATTCGGTTCATTAATTCTAAGATTTCGTTCACTCTCTTGGAGGCCATATTCTTCGCTGAGAATTCCTCCAGGAACTTTTGGCGCATAGTCCTTGGGGGGCTCGACTGTTACTGTGGGAGAGCTTGAGGCTTCTCTTAAGTTGTCTAAAAAGAAGTTTGAGCTGTGATGTTGCAGAATTTGGTTGCTTATTTCCTGGCTTGCAAGGCGTGTAGAGCTGAGGGCAAGTTGTTCATGAATTTCTTGATAATTTCTCGCTACCTTGCGAGTTTGTTGGGACAATTGAATCATGTGCTGATTGACCAAATTTTGATAATCTGCGTATTCTTTTTGGATTCGCGTCAATTCATCAGACGTGTCTCTGCTAATTTCAATGCTTTTTGAAAATCTTCTTCTGGCAACATATCCGAGAATGGTGCCGGTGAAAAAGGTTATCGCTGAAATTAAAATGGTATCTGTATCTAACATTCACAGAGCCTCACAAATATTTTATTTTAGTTTCGTTCAAAAACACTCGATTTGGCAATAGATTTTTAAAATACACCAAGTTAATTTGCTTTCGAACGTTATTGTCAGAGCTCAAAATGCTCTCGTCTAATTGAGTATATTATGTGGTTGGGGTTATATTATATAAATTTCAGAGGGATGCCTAAAAGTTAAATATGCCAAGTCCTAAAGAACTCTATCACGAAGATATAAGACTTAACAATGTTTCGCTGGACCATGCTCAATTGGAGGCAATCAACGGTCTTGACGATGTCTACTATAATTTAGAATCCCCAGTATTGCCGAATTTCAAAGTGGCTAAACGCTTTCTCCATTGGTGTGGATTGTTGGAACGGGAAAAGGGACTGTATCTATGGGGTGGTGTTGGCCGCGGAAAGACATATTTGATGGATATTTTTTTTGAAGCGCTCCCTTTTCAAAATAAAATGCGGACACATTTTTATCGTTTTATGCGATTGGTACATGATGAATTAAGGCTTTGTAAAGGGAGTCCTAACCCAATAGATTTGGTAGCAAGTCGATTAGCTGAAAAGGTAAAGGTAGTGTGCCTCGATGAATTTTTTGTAAATGATATCACTGATGCAATGATATTGAGTTTGCTATTAGATGCTTTATTCTCTAGGAATGTATGTATGGTATTTACATCAAATAGCTGTCCCGACAATCTTTATAAAAATGGTCTCCAACGAAAACGCTTCGTGCCAGCGATTCAACTAATAAAACTGAATTGCACTGTTTTTAACCTTAAGGGAACCACTGATTATCGACGAAGAGCCCTAAGGCAAGCACCGATGTTTTATAGCCCTTTGAGTCCAAGTTCGGATCTTGCGTTGAGCACTTTATTTTGCACTTTACTGCATGAAAACTGCCAAGTTTTAGAGACTACTATGATTCAAATTGAGCAGAGAGAGATTGAGGCACATAAACTTTGCGACAAACAAGTCTGGTTTAAATTTACCAACTTGTGTGAAGGACCTAGAAGTCAGCTAGACTATATTGAAATCGCGCGCCTTTTTCACACTATTTTTGTGTCAGGAGTGCCAGAGATGGATGAGACGAAACAAGATATAACTCGTCGGTTCATTAGCATGGTTGATGAATTCTATGACCAAGGGGTGAAGCTAATCATATCAGCGGAATTGCCTCTTAAAAGATTTAATTGCGGAGGTAGCTTATCTAGAGAATTTCAGCGGACTAAAAGTCGGTTGATTGAGATGCAAAGTCATAAATATCTATCCAGAGGACATTGCTGTTAGTTTCGTGATTTCGTTTATTGACAAGCTGATTAACTCGGCAACAGTGGGACTTGTAAAAAATTATCAAATCGTTACAATCCCAATCCCAACATAACTAGTACGGCATTGGGCCACCCCATGAAAACTTATGTCGCTAAAAATGAGAACATCCAACGCTGTTGGTACACTGTAGATGCTAGTTCACTGAAACTTGGAAGACTCGCAGTGAAAATAGCTTCTTACTTGAGGGGGAAGCACAAGCCTGAATATACCCCCCATGTTGATACCGGTGATTACATTATAGTGATTAACGCTGAGAAAATTATTGTCACAGGCAATAAGGAAAAAAATAAAATTTATTACTCTCATAGCGGATACCCAGGGGGTATTAAAGAGATTAATTTTGGCGATCTCAATAAAAGGTCACCAGAGAAAGCTATTCGTTTAGCGGTGAAAGGTATGTTGCCTCGTGGGCCGCTGGGAAGGGAAATGTTCAAAAAGTTGAAAGTTTACGCTGGAGGCGTCCATCCTCATGCCGCGCAACAGCCGCAGATGTTAGAGTTTAAAGGAATCAGTAATGTCGGATAAGCATTATTATGGAACGGGTAGACGAAAAACATCCTCTGCACGGGTTTTCATGATGTTAGGTGGTGGTGACATCACAATCAACGAGCGATCAATTGAGACCTATTTTGGCAGAGAAGTGGCTCGTATGATCGTCAGACAACCCCTGGACGTTGTTGAGATGCCTCAGACTTTTGATATCAAAATTACTGTAAATGGTGGTGGGAATTTTGGACAAGCTGGTGCAATCAGACACGGCATTGCCCGTGCTCTAGTGCAATATGATGAAAGTTTTCGTGCACCCCTCCGGGGGGCTGGATTTCTTACAAGGGATGCAAGGCAAGTAGAGCGGAAAAAAGTGGGCCTTCATAAAGCGCGAAAGCGACCTCAATTTTCAAAAAGATAAGCTGATTGACTTGATGTTTTTAACTACACTCTGACTTTAATTTCTTTTAAATTCATATATTTGCAGTCTCTGTGTGTACCGTGATTTATTGCGTTGGCGGGATAATTCAATTATCATATTACAGGAACAAAGTGCACTATCATCTGCTTTGTGTCATCACAAAATTGGGAGGTATTACTCCAGTGGATATTAAGCAAGGAAGTATTTCTGATAATTCCACCAGTGTTGTTAACACAACTCGGCGAAAATTTTTAGCCGGTGCTACATCGGTTCTTGGCGGAATAGGTATGATAGGAGCTTCCGTTCCTTTTGTTGCGTCCTGGAAACCAAGTGCTAAAGCAAAAGCAGCGGGAGCACCTATTAGGATTGACGTAGAAAAGCTTGAGCCCGGTGGGAGGCTTGTGGTGGAGTGGCGCGGGAAACCGGTTTATGTTATCCGAAGAACCAAAGAGGCGCTGGATGCAGTTGCCAACTTCCCGCAAGAAGCACTAAAAGACTCAGACTCTACAGCCGCCAATCAGCCTAGTTATGTTAGTGGTTTTGCGCGAACACAACCCGGCAAGGAAGAATATCTGGTGTTAGTCGGGTTGTGCACTCATCTTGGTTGCGCGCCCATATACCGCCCCGACGTTGGAGCTAAGGATCTTGGTGGTGATTCTTGGCTTGGGGGCTTCTTTTGTCCCTGCCACGGATCTAAATTCGATTTGTCTGGACGAGTTTTTGCGGGAGTTCCTGCTCCAACTAATCTAGAAATTCCGCCCCATTCGTATGAAACAGACTCAATCATTGTAATTGGAATCGATGCGGAGACTGCATGATGGATAAGCATCCGGATTTTGCGAGCTGGCTAGATGCCAGGCTTCCCACTCTTAAAAGAGAGTGGAATCGGCATATGGCTGAATATTATGCCCCAAAAAACTTTAACTGGATGTATTATTTTGGTGTGTTATCAATCGTTGTGTTGTTAATTCAGTTGGTCACGGGTGTCTGGTTACTCATGAGCTATCAAGGTTCCGCAGAGCAGGCATTCGCATCAGTTGAGTATATAATGCGAGATGTGGAGTACGGTTGGATAATACGATATGCACATTCAACTGGTGCGTCGGCATTTTTTATTGTGGTGTATATGCATATGTTCCGCGGTTTAGTTTACGGTTCATATAAAGCCCCAAGAGAATTGGTTTGGGTTTTTGGGATGTCGATTTATGTCGTGCTGATGGCAGAAGCGTTTCTTGGTTATGTGCTCCCTTGGGGTCAAATGTCTTACTGGGGCGCTCAGGTAATAATTTCGCTATTTGGAGCAATTCCGATTGTTGGAGAGGATTTAGTGCAATGGATTAGAGGCGATTACTTGATCTCAGGTATAACTCTTAACCGTTTTATGTCACTACATGTAGTCGCTATGCCTTTAATTTTGATAGCACTCGTTGCTATGCACATAATAGCGTTGCATGATGTCGGATCTAATAATCCAGATGGAGTGTCGATTAAGAAGCACAGAGACTCCTCTGGCAAGCCCATTGACGGAATTCCGTTTTATCCATACTTTGTAATCCACGACTTAATACCAATCACCGTCTTTTTATTCGCGTTTTGCTCGGTCTTATTTTTTATGCCAGAAATGGGAGGGTATTTTCTCGAGCATGCAAATTTTGAGATAGCAAACTCGTTGAAAACCCCAGAACATATTGCGCCAGTTTGGTACTTCACACCTTATTACTCTATGTTGAGAGCAGTACCCGATAAGTTGGGAGGCTTTGTCACGATGGCAGCAGCGATTGCAATATTGTTTGTTCTCCCGTGGCTTGATCGGAGCCCAGTAAGATCAATGCGGTATAAAGGAAATGTGAGCCGAGTGATGATCCTATTATTCGTTACCAGTTTCATCATTTTAGGATTTCTTGGCGTTAAAGCTCCAACGCCAGCTCGCACAGTATTGGCTCAAATATGCACGATAATTTATTTCTCATATTTTATTGGCATTTACTTTTGGACGCGGTATGAGACAACTCGCACTGAACCAGATAGAATAACAATGGATGGTGGAATCGGGACATTCAAAACGTTTTGCGGATTCGGGCTGGTGGCGTTTTTAGTCTTTGTGCCACTGCGAGTTGTGGGTGCAGAAGGAAAGGATTGTGGTACGATTAATTGTGACAACTTCCAGTCCAGTTTGTGGGATGAGGCGTCTTTACAAAAAGGGGCTCAACTGGCTGTCAATTATTGTATGGGGTGCCATTCTTTTAAATACTCGCGCTGGGAGCGAGTGGCAGACGATTTGACGATACCTCATGATTTGATGATGGAAAACTTGGTATTTGCAGATCAGAAAATTGGAGATTTGATGCGGATCGGTATGAGGGAGGAGCAGTCCACGTCTTGGTTTGGTGCGGCGCCTCCCGATTTAACTCTCATCGCACGATCTAGGTCGCCGGAATGGCTATATACTTATCTCAGAAACTTCTATGCCGATGATACTCGTCCTTTAGGAGTCAATAATAGAGTGTATAAAGATGTAGGTATGCCTCACGCGTTGTTAAACCTTCAAGGGCTAACCAGATGCGCTCCAGGACCCATATTAGCAAGCAATGGAGGCATAAAAAGAGATTTGCTCACTGGTGAGGATCTGCTGGATGATCCCTGTGGTCGTTTTGAACAAGTTTCCAACGGAATTCTCTCTCCATCTGAGTTCGATAATGCAGTATATAATTTGGTAAACTTCCTTACTTACATTGCGGAGCCGATGGCACAACAGCGCCAGCACATCGGAAAGTTGGTGCTTTTTTTCTTGGCTATATTGCTTGTATTTGTATATCTTCTAAATCGAGAGTATTGGAAGGGTATTCATTAGAGAGCCTGAGCAATCCCAGATTTTTATGCTAGCAATCTACACCTGAGTATAGTGATATTTTATTATTTGAGAGGTTAATGTGAGACGTTCTTCAATGACGTTATTCTCTGATCCGGTCTGTCAGTACAGCCATCGAGTTCGCATAGTGTTGGCAGAAAAAGGAGTGACGGTAGAAATCGAAGACGTGAGTTCTAACTTAGTTGCTGAGGAAATCTTTGAGGCCAACCCTTACGGAACTCTTCCCACGTTAGTAGACAGAGACTTAGCTCTCTATGAGTCTAAGGTTGTAATGGAGTATTTAGACGAACGTTTTCCACATCCTCCGCTTCTACCAGTTTACCCAGTTGCACGAGCCCAAAGCAGGCTTTGGATTTTTCGAATTGAAAAAGACTGGTGTCGACTTTCAAACACCATTTTATCAGATCCAAATGGAGATTCCGCACTGATTGCTCGAAAAGAGCTCAGAGAATCTTTGATTGGCGTTTCATCGATATTTTCGGATCTTCCATTTTTTATGAGTGAGGATTACACTCTTGTTGACTGTTGCTTGGCTCCGTTACTGTGGAGGTTGTCGCATCTTGGAATCGAAATCCCTGAATCGTCGCAAACACAGCCATTGTTTGATTATATGAAACGAGTGTTCGGAAGAAGCGCGTTTGATGAGAGTCTGACTGACTTGGAACGCGAATTTAAAATGTAAGAAGGACAGAAGCATGAAATCCAACCGTCCATATCTTATTCGTGCTTTTTATGAATGGATCGTGGATAACGAGTGCACCCCATATGTGGTTGTCGATGCTCATCATGATGACGTTGAGGTGCCTCAGAACTTCGTGACTAATGGGCAAATCATCTTAAACATAGCTCCGCGAGCGGTAACAAATTTTGAAATGAATAACGACTACATTAAACTTTCAACTAGGTTTGGAGGGATTCCCATAGACATTTTTTGTCCGATGGGGTCAATACTTGGTATATATGCCCAGGAAAATGGTCAGGGAATGATGTTTGAGCCAGACCCCGATAATGAGCCACCGCCCCAAACGCGGACTCCAAAGGTTTTGTCATCGTTACCAAAAACTAAGCCTCGGGATCCTTTAAAGGGCAAGCCATCTCTACGTGTTATCAAGTGACAGCATATTTGCACTGATCTTAAGTGTAATTACTGGAGTTGTGTAGATTGTAGTCAATCTATGTATTCAAATACCTTAACTACTCGTCTAACGCCACTAGTTTCACGCGCTATATTCACTGCTTTATCACCTTCTGACTTTGAGATAATTGCCATCATGTATACCACGCTGTCTTCAGTTATTATTTTAAAATCTCTACCCTTAACTCCCTCATCTACCCTCAGCTTAAGCTGAATTTTTTTGGTAATCAGGGTATCGTTGGCTCTAGAAATAAGAGATGTGTTATTTCGCTCTTGCAGTTCATTATGAACAATCCTAACTCGATTGAATTTTCTTGCTGTTTCGCCAGCTAGTTTTTTAAGTTTCGCATTGGGTACTTCGCCAGTGAGAAGGACTACTGAGTTATATACATTGACATTTATGTGAGATTTTTCTAGTTCGGGTTCGGCTTTTTTTATGTTTACGCCTATTCCGGTGGCCATATGTACATCATTTAAAAAAGACCCCGGTCCAGTATCGGCTTTATCTTCACCAATCGGATCTTCAGTGAGGTTATGCATAACAGATGTGCAACTAGTGAGAAAAATGTTCACAATAAAAAAAGTAAATAGTCTTTTCAATTACTCACTACCTAATATCATCGAATCAACAAGCTCTGTGAGGCATTCCAGTACCTGAAGGTGCAATGCACTAATTAAAGAATACTCGTAATCGCTCATATCTATGCAAAGATCTTCGTAACCCAACTTCTCTGTCAATATGGTATCATCTTTGTGACTGATTAGTATGATCTTAATGTCTCTTTCTAAAGCTGCATCCGCAGTTTTTAGAAGCGCTGGCTGACTGCCACCTCTGCTTATAATAAGTACTAAATCGGATTGGTTACCATGAGTAAATAGTGCATGAGCAAAGCGATTCTCACCTAATCGATTTTGACTTAATTGGTTAAGACTTAGAGCTGGAAAGCCTGGTCGTTCAATTTGCGTGCCTACAGCTAAATTTTCACTGAAAAGCTGCCCTAATTGACTAGCAGGACCATCGTGTCCGCAGGCAAAGATTGTGCAGCCATGCAAAAGGGAAGATGAGATCATTTCTGCGGCTTTTACAATTTCAGATGTGAATGAGTCACCCATTGAAGTTGTTGCTTCTACGAGCCGCTGGTGGAAATTGAAAATTCTTTGATTCACTCTAAACACCTTTGTAAGGGTGCGTCCAAAGCTAAATTATATCTCCTAGTTGTGGTCCCTTCGATAGCTATTTAAGATTTTAAAACTTTTTTTACCGCTGTATGGGTTTTTCTGATCAGGGCAATGTATCTTTTTGTTTTGAAGACAAAATTTATTTACTTTGTTTAATGTTTAATTTAGACGGTACCAAATTGAGTTCTTCTGACTTGTAAGGGAAATTAATTGGAATCACTTTGCCGTTCTTAAACTTAGCCCATCCAGTTTTTCGTTTTACCTTGCCATCTATTAAATCCAAGATTCCCGTGGCCGAAAACATGGGATTCGGCAGGTCTTTTTGTTGCATTTGAGAAAATTGCCGTGACATCATAAAAGCATCATAACCGAGTACGTAAAAGTGTTTCAAAGCTGTGTGCATCTCTTTTTTGGGAGAGACCCCGTCAGGTAGTTGGTTAGCTAGAGTCCATGGCATTGCGCAGAATTCTATATCTGCTAGGTCATTATCAAGAGAAATTTGTTGTGTACCGTTATATATGTGAGAAGTGGCATATATGGGAAGATCGGCGGCATACAAAAAATCTAGAGAGGGTTTTATTTGTCTACCTATTGATGGAAAGCTTATGATAATTACAAGATCAATGTCCTGCCGACGGCGAGAACTTAATTTTAATCGACTGTTGACGTATCGAAGCAACTCCAGTCCACGTTTCTCACTAGCATCTATATTTAGTGGTTTTTTTAATATAGTTATAAAATCTTTTATTTGCGTGGAGTATCGCACTGAATTCGTGATAACACCTCCCTGTTTAAGCCATTTTTGTTCAAAGTAGTCGCTCGCTCGCCTTCCCCAGCCAGCCTCTGGTGCTATAATTAGGACATTCCTTTTCCCTGAGAGCCACGCTCGTTTCGCAATCTGATTCATTTCATCCAGCGGCGATAATCCAAATTGAAAGAAATTTTTTGGTTTTTTTTCAATATTGAAGTCACCCCGATTCAAAGTCACAACGGGGATAGGAAAATCCGGGAATTTCAACAAATTCTGTACATTTTCGCTTCGTGCTGGTCCCACAATCATCTCAGCTCCATCATTTATTAGCTTGGGATAAAGTTTTTCAATAGGTGACTTGGTAGTGTCATAAATTTTTATCAAAGGCACACTGTTGCCGTGTTCCCAAGTTTGATAATACGCAGTTAAGAAACCGTCTAATAAAGTTTTGCTTGCCGTGAGATGCGAGTTACTCATTGGCAAGAGTAATGCTATAGAACTAGCCTCCTCGCCATACGACTTCGTCAGTTGCTCTGGAGGCATAATAGCCGCTGGGTGTCGAGGCCATTTGGTTCGCCAAATAGTTCTTTTTTCTAAGCGACTAATCTGATCATTCGGTAGAAATCTATGTTTTATTGCCAATTGTAGCCAGCCAGATAGGTTTCTTTCGTCAGTATTTTCGTCTAGTTTGATTAGCCTATTCAATGGAATGCGATTGAGCACATCCCAAATTTTATTGTGGACCTTCTGAAGCTTATGCTCGGGGAGTGGTTTCGCTAGCTCATAAGCTTGGTGAAACACCGACTCGTTATTTCCAATCGAGATATTTAAATCAATGATTAGACTTATCCAAGTCACTCTTTGTTCATGAGTTTGGTCTTTAACAAGTGTTTTAAGACGCGCGTCTGAGATCCAAGTGTGCAAAGTTAAATAATCACGATAACGATTCAATATCTCGGCTTTTAGGAGGCCATATACTAGGTAGTTGGCGTCCGAGAGTAGTGCACCATTAATTTTTTTTAACACTTCACTACATACCAAATAATCACCCTCGTTTTCATAAAGCACTGCGCTCTCAAGAAATAGTTTGTTTTGGATAGTTACATCGGCTATTTCTGCAAGCTCAAATAATTCGAGCGCTGAAGGCCGCTTTTTAAGCTCATAAAGTGTGGATTCTTCATTCGTTGATATTTGATCTGGGAAAGTTTTCAGAGGTGTAGATGGCGCGCACGAACACATAAAGGCTAAGATAGTCACTAACATTGAACCGCGGCGAATCCAAAATTTCATAATGAATATCGAGTTAACTGGGACTTTGTACATTGTAGCAACACCTATTGGAAATTTAGGAGATATGACCATTCGTGGTATCCAAATTCTGAAAGATGTTGCTATTGTCGCCTGCGAGAGTGTTCGACATAGCAAACTACTTTTAGATCATTATTGCATACACTGCCAAACAATAAGCTATCAAGAGCAAAACGACCAACAGGTTTTGAAAAAAATTATGTACTATCTGTCATGCGGAGAGTCCGTGGCATTTATTTCAGATGCCGGAACTCCACTTATTTCAGATCCCGGATATCGTTTGGTGTCTCGTGCACGTGATGCTGGTCATAATGTAATCCCTGTACCCGGTTGTTCTGCACTAATTGCGGCAATCAGTGTATCTGGGTTACCGCCCAATCAATTTAGATTTATAGGATTTCTATCAGCCAAGGCCTCTCAAAGGAGATCTTCGATGAAGTCTTTATGTAACTGTAAAGAGACTCTAATATTTTATGAAGCGCCCCATCGTATACTAGGTACTTTGCAGGATGCATGTCAGATCTTTGGCGCGGATCGTACTGCTTTTTTAGCGCGTGAAATTAGTAAAAAATTTGAAACATATCATCGTGCTTTACTTGGAGAACTTTATGCATTTATTAAGTCTGATCCGAATCAACGACGCGGTGAAATTGTATTAGTTGTTGCAGGTAAACAAGAAAAAGCAGAGGGTTCAGAAATTGAGTCCGAGAGAATATTGAATCTTTTGATGGAGGAACTATCTCCGAGTAAAGCGGCCGCCCTAGCTTCAAAGATTACTGGGTTTCACAAGCAGATGTTATATAAAAAAGCGTTGGCAGTTCAAGCTAAGAAAAGGGTCTTTTAAGCTAACTTTTTTAAAAAACAAAACACTATTAATCACATTGTGTGAAATTGCTTATCCAATGTTTTGTAGAATTCACATTAGATTCTGTCCACTAATCCAAAAATTTTTGATCTTTCCATCCTCCAACGTCTCGCCACAAATTAACTATTTGGCAAAATAATTCAGCAGTTTTTATTGCATCATAAAGTGCACTGTGCGCTTCTTCGTTACTAAAGCCTATGCCAGCCACTCGGCACGCTTTCGCAAGAACGGTTTGTCCGTACGCCAGACCAGCTAGCGATGAAGTATCGAAACATGAAAAAGGATGAAAAGGACTGCGTTTGATGTTTGTGCGCTTGATTGCAGCGTTCATGAAGGCTAAGTCAAAATGAGCGTTATGTCCGACTAAAATAGCCCGAGTGCATTTGGTCCTGCTAATTTCACGACGGATTGGTAAAAATATTTTTCTTAAAGCATCTACTTCATCAATTGCTATACGACGAGAGTCATGTGGGTTTATTCCTGTAAATTCCAGAGATGAGGGTTCAATCACTGAGCCAACGAATGGAGTAATATTCTTATTAATACTACTCTTAATTGATAGTTTGAATTTGTCATCCATTTCTAAAATTACGATTGCTATTTCGAGAAGAGCATCGGTCTGGGCGTTGAAGCCGCCACTTTCGATATCTACGACTACTGGCAAAAAACCTCTGAAACGCTGTGATATAGGGTATAAATTTTCTTGATGCTTCATATTTATTTAGGTTTCAAGCCGCCAATTTAGAGTGAGCCCTGCCCCTAACGGCACTAAATAGGAATCTCGGTAATCTATCTGATCCGGCACTCGCCATGGGTCACGTAGTAATGAAATAAACTCGGAATTTGTTTTTAAACCATAAAATTCGGCGCCATTTTTACTCGCAAATTGTTCTAACCGATGCAACGCGCCTGCTCTCTCAAAAGCTTCAGCATACAACTCGATGGCTGCATGATGACTAAAGCAACCGGCGCATCCGCAGATATTCTCTTTGTCTTCGCGAGAGTGGGGCGCTGAATCTGTCCCTAAAAAAAACTTCTTTTCTCCACTGGTTGCGGCCTTAATCAGAGCATTTTGATGTAGGTCTCGCTTTAAAATTGGTAGACAAAAGAGATGTGGTCTTATACCACCGACAAGCATATCGTTTCTGTTAAAAAGCAGGTGTTGCGGTGTGATAGTGGCAGCGATGTATTTATCACTGTCTCTTACAAACTCTACACCTTGTTTTGTCGTGACATGCTCAAACACGATCTTCAATTCAGGAAACCTATGTTTTATTTGTGTCAAGTGACGATCAATAAATATTTTCTCACGGTCGAAAATATCTACCGAGCTATCAGTCACCTCGCCGTGGATTTGTAGTGTTATTCCCAGTTCTTGCATAACGTTAAATACCGCGTCTAACCCATTAAGATTTGTGACACCAGATGCTGAGTTAGTTGTTGCGCCAGCTGGGTAGTATTTGCAACCAAAGATCAGGCCTTGATCAAATGCGGTTCTTATACATTTTATTGATGTATGATCGGTCAGATACATAACCATCAGGGGAGTCCATTTGCTATTAGATGGTTTGTATTTAAGTATTGAGTCACGATACCTTTTGATTAACTCCGCTGACGTGACGGGCGGCGATAAGTTAGGCATTATTATGCAACGTTCAAAGCAACGTATCGCTGCAGGAACCGTTGTTTCTAACGCGTCTTTATCTCGAAGGTGCACGTGCCAGTCATCAGGCTTTATTATTGAAATTCTGTCCATTGGCTAGGTTATTGAACCATAATTATAGTTCCAAGCTTTGAGTTAATCATAGCCTCGTAATTGCAATGGTGCATTCTCTTTTTTTATATTGATGAATAAAAAATTCCTTATGTCAAAATTAATGTCTTGCTAATATTTAACTTGGTAAGTCTTCAGTTGTAGCGATGTGTGCAATTTATTTGGTGTGTTCGTGCGAATAAAGGTCGATGGTATTTTTTACAGCTAGAAGAGCCGCTAAGATAAAAAATGCGCCACAAGGAAAATTGAAAATCAGCACTTCAAAGTTTTCACTGAAAGGGTGGACTACCCAGTTTTTTGCGGCTGGACCGAATATTAGGTGCATATTCTTAAAAATTGTGCCTGCGCCTAAAAGTTCGCGTGACACTCCTACAACCGATAGAACGATTAAAAAAGCGGTGCCGCAAACTAATCCGTCATATGCTGCGTGTGCAACGGTCTTGTGGTATGCAATTTCTCTTACTCGGTCCCATACGATGCCGTTAGTTGCAATGAGCGGGACGAAGATCCCAATTGAACTAGATAGCTCGTAAGCGAAAGCTTGCATCAAGAGATCAGTAATAGATACTAAAGTGGCGACCACTAGGATGGTAAATGGAATCTGCGTTTTTTCAGTTAAGTTTTTACGCAACACTGAAATTAGAACGTTAGAACTTATTAGAATGAGCAGTGTTGCGAGTCCTAAAGCAAGTGCACTGCACAGAGTAGTAGTAATTGCCAGTACTGGCGTTATACCCATAAGTTTGATCAGCGTTAAGTTGTTGGTCCAGAGTTGTTTCTTATTATTTTTAAAGAATGAAGAATCGTTCATCAATTCATTCCTTCAACTTTTTTGAGGCTATCATGGCCTCTATTTAAGATAGTGTAGCCAAAATTTAGAGCAGCGAAGACTTGTCGCACAACTGTTCGAGGCGTTATTGTTGCTCCTGTAAATGAGTCAAAAGCTCCTTCATCAGAGATTAAACCCCAGTCGGCCTCAGTTGTATTGGAGAGAGATCTTCCAGAAAATTGACTTATCCACTGGCTCTTGGTGATTTCTATTTGGTCTCCTAATCCTGGTGTTTCTTGATGGGAAGTTACGCGGACAAAAATAATACTTCCCCTCATATCAATACTAACTAGTATTTTGATATTGCCACTGTATCCTTTTCCAATCGCTGGGATTATTACTGCTACAGGAATACCGAAGTTATTAACAACGTGATAATTTATGCTATTTTCAAGCCCAAGTGAAGTCCAATGCGCTTTGGGCACTGATAATGACTCAATGTGGATGTCTCCAGTACGATAGCGCTTTGGTATGAGTTCTAGTAACTTTTCCTTTTTGGAAGAAAGTGTATTTGAGTAGATAATTTCTCGAGTAAGGGAATGCACAAGCACTAACACCAGCATTAATAGAGCCGCAGTTACACTGATGACCACAATACTTCGCTGACTTGCCTGACTTATCATTTATCGCTATCAGCGGTTATAACGACATACTTATCTATCGTCGGGGCTAGGAAGTTGGCTATAAGGACTGCGAAGGCTAAGCCATCTGGATAGTCACTCCAGCCACGTAGAAAGAACACTAAAGCACCAATGAGAACTCCAAAAGCAAGACGACCTTCCGTACTCGTTGTAGAGGATGCGGGGTCAGTAATTATAAAAAAAGCGCCTATCATAGTCGCTCCGCTAAAAAGGTGGAAGATTGGGGACCCGAGACTCGCAGAGCTTCCGGAATCCCAAAAAATGAGTGACAGAATTGTAATGCTTCCCAGCATTCCAGTGGGTGCATGCCAAGAAATTATTTTGGAAAAAACTAAGAATAGACCACCTAAAAGAAACCCTAGGTTAACCCATTCCCAGCCGACTCCAGCCCACCCACTCTGTGAAAAAATTTTTTTCTCTGAGTACAGTTGGTGGACAAGAAGACCATTATTTTGCCTAAAAACCTCAAGAGGAGTTGCGCCAGTAATACCGTCGAATTGCTGTAAATTGCCAATTTTTATCGCCATCGATTTAATCAGCGTTGGGTGCTGGATGTTGTTAGAGTAAGGCGCGTCCACTGCTACCCATTGGCTCATTAAAAAAGGGAAACATAACAATAACGTTACATAGCCTACCATTGCAGGATTGAAAGGGCTGGCTCCAAAGCCGCCATAAGCATACTTTCCTATTAGGATTGCCACAATGCATCCTATGATGGGTAACCACCAAGGGCAAAGAGGTGGTAATGATAAGCCAATCAAGACAGCAGTTAACAATGTACTGAAGTCTTTCAGACAATAATATGGCAATTTTTTTTTAAAACTTATTGCAATGGCCTCAAAGATTGTTGAGCTGATAACGCAGATGAAAACGTTTAAAAAAACACCCCAGCCAAAGTACCAAGAGAGTGCAACGAAACCCGGTAGGCACGCTAAAATCACGAGTAATATTGTTTGGGTACCGCTTCGTTTGGGGTTTCTGCGTATTAAACTACTCATTCACACTATCCCACGGAATCCTGAAAAGGCCATGGAAATTAGTCCTATCGTAATCAAGGCAATGGGCGCTCCTCGGAGGTGAAGGGGTATGTGGGGTCCAGTTATCTTTTCCCGAATGTTTGCAAATGAAATTAGAACTATGGAGAAACCGACTCCCGCGCCAAGGCCGTGAGACATCGCTTGAAAAACTGATGTTACGTTCTGAGAATTATGCAAAGCGATTCCCAAAATTGCTGAGTTACTAAACAACAGTGGAAAGAAAACATTAAAAAATTTATCGGTGAGAACCTTATATTTTTTTATAAAGTATTTATGAAACATGATGACTGTAAAAATTAATAGCATGAAAGAGAGGGTGCGTAAATATACTAGTTGCAGAGGTCCGAGAATTATCGTTTCAAAACAATGACTAATTCCCGCACTGATCATCATCACTGAGGTTGTTACCACCGCGATTGCGTGAACGACTTCCGTATTATAAGGAAGGCGGATGGAATGACTAACCCCTAAGGTTTGCACCAATACATAGTTATTACTGAGGCTAGCCACAATAATTAAGTAAGTGAATTCTTCTATTGTGAGCATCCGTTATCCCCAATAAACCAGAAATTTGAGCACTCAACTTTGCCAAGGTTAGATTTTTTTATTGCTTCAGGTCACTCTCTGTCCTGGAGCCGCTCCGATGTCAGGTTCCAGCAGATAGACACCATTTTTTGAGCTTGCGGCAAGCACCATTCCATGAGAAGTACCAAATCGCATTTCGCGAGGAGCGATATTTGCTATCATTAACGTTAGCCTACCTTCAAGTTGTTCAGGGAGATAAGCAGATTTTATTCCTGACAAAACTTGTCTTGTTTCCGTCCCAATATCTAAAGTTAGCTTCACTAACTTATCTGCCCCTTGAACTGTCTCAGCTTTGATGATTTTTGCGATTCGGAGATCTATTTTTTGGAATTCTTCAATTTCTACCTCCTCAACTGCGTTTAGATTAACGTCAGCCTTGATTTTTGCTGTTACTTTTTCATTTGAATAAGCCTTGTTTCCTGAAAGCATAGATTCGATTGAGTTTTTGTCAATTCTTTTGATCATTGGTGAAAAAGTTTCAATCTGGTGATCTGTCAGTGGCCGAGTTATACCACTCCAATTCAACTCATCATTTAAAAAAACTTCGCTGGCTTTTGCTGTTTTAGGAAGGATCGGCTTTAGGTAGATCATGAGGATACGGAACAAATTAATTCCCAATGAACAGATATCCTGGACCTCTTGTTTTTTTTCCTCATCTTTGTTTAGCTTCCAAGGCTCTGATGCGGTGATATATTCATTTATCGAATCCGCCTCAGCCATAATTAATCGAACCACTCCACTAAAATCTCGTTTTTCGTAAAGTCTGGCAATGGTAACTGAGATACCTGATACCTTTCCCAAAAGTTCAGAATTGTGGATCGTTTTCGACAAAACGCCAGCATTACCATGGGTTACAAATTTTGCGCATCTACTAGCAATGTTCACCACTTTCCCAACGAGATCACTATTGACTTTCTGGACAAAGTCATCGAAATTTAAATCTACATCATCGATTGACCGAGATAACTTGCTTGCATAATAGTAACGAAGATATTCGGGATCTAAATGTTCTAAATAGTCCCTAGCATTTATGAAGGTGCCTCTAGACTTGGACATTTTCAAACCATTTATTGTTACAAAGCCATGCACCGCAATTTCGGTCGGTGTGCGGAAACCAGTGCTCTCCAGAATGGCAGGCCAAAATAAAGCATGAAAGTTCACTATATCTTTACCAATAAAATGATAGAGCTCCGCCTTACTGTCAGAACTCCAAAAAGTATCGAAATTGATATCATTTTTTTTACATAAAGCCTTAAAGCTAGCCATGTAACCAATTGGTGCATCAAGCCAAACGTAAAAATATTTTTTCGATGTGCCTGGAATTTTGAAACCAAAGTAGGGTGCATCGCGACTTATATCCCAATCTTTTAGGCCATCATTTAGCCATTCACGTAATTTATTCGAAACTTCTGGTTGCAAATGTTTGCCCGAAGTCCAGGATTTTAAGTAATCAGTAAATTCTGAGAGTTTAAAAAAGTAGTGTATCGACTCTTTAGTTACGGGAGTAGTACCAGAGAGAACTGATATTGGATTAATCAATTCTGTAGCTTGATAGGTAGCACCGCAAATTTCACAATTATCTCCGTACTGATCAAACGCTTTACACTTGGGACATTGTCCTTTTATATAACGGTCTGCCAAAAAGATTTCTTTCTTGGAATCGTAAGACTGTACTATGGCTTTTTGGACAATAAAGCCTCGATCGACCAAACGTTTGTATATTAATTCGACTAATATTTTGTTCTCATCTGAGTGGGTGGAGTGAAAGTGGTCAACATCAATTAAGAAATCTGAAAAGTCAGCCTCATGGGATGCTTGCATTTTCTTAATGTGTTCCTCCGGAGAAATCTGTTGTTCGTCCGCTGTAAGCATGATGGCAGTCCCGTGTGCATCATCAGCGCAAACGTAGTAACAATCATTACCGCGTATTTTTTGGAATCGGGTCCAAATGTCTGTTTGTGTGTACTCAAGTATGTGCCCAAGATGTAATGGGGCATTAGCGTATGGGAGCGCGCTAGTGACAAGTATTTTTCGAACAGAAGACATTAGAAGTCATGTCCAGCATAAAATAATAAGAGATTTAATCATATATAGTTTGAATTAACTTTTCATTTGTTATTCTTGTAAATGTTGTTAGTTTACTAAAGGAACATTTTATTTTGCGGGGTGAATTTTGATTAATGATGTAAAAAGTGTTGTTGCGGTTGCGTCGGGTAAAGGAGGAGTCGGGAAGTCGACGGTTGCAGTTAATTTAGCACTAGGATTATCCCATGGCGGGTACGAAGTAGGGCTTTTAGATGCGGATATATATGGTCCAAGTATTGCTAAGATGCTCGGTGTAACCGAGGGGACACGTCCAGAATCTATTGATGGAAAAAAACTTTTACCCGTAAAAAGTTTTGGGTTAAGTACCATGTCAATGTCGTATCTTGTAACCGAAACAACGCCAATGGCGTGGCGAGGGCCTATGGCCTCTGGGGCCCTAAAACAGATGTTAAATTTCACCGACTGGGGTGCTCTGGATGTTCTTTTAGTAGATATGCCCCCCGGCACTGGCGATATTCAACTGACGCTTGCGCAACAAATAGCACTTGCCGGCGTAATTATCGTAACAACGCCCCAGGATATAGCCTTGTTGGACGCAAAACGCGGAATTGAGATGTTCAGTAAAATGCATGTTCCCATTCTAGGAGTGGTTGAAAATATGGCGATGCATGAGTGTAGCTTTTGTGGTCAAAACCAAGAGATTTTTGGAACTGGCGGTGGTGCAACGATTGCTTTGGAATATAATACTATTGTACTCGGGCAATTAGCATTGGATAGGGGTATCAGGGAATACGGTGATCAGGGAATACCGGTAATAGTAGCGGATGCAAAAAGCAAAGCGGCCCTTGCTTGTAAGAGCATGGCAGATTCAGTCGGAAAAATTCTTTCTCGACGACAAGAAAATAAACTTGAGTTGGTAATAGATTAATTTTGTTAAAAGATAAAATTTTCTGCGATCGATGGTAAGCCATTCTAAGCTATAGTGGCAAGCTTGAGGGCATAACGCTTGGAGTCAAATTTATGAGTATCAAATCAGATAAGTGGATCAGTAAGATGGCTATAGAGATGGGTATGATCGAACCATTCGAAGGAGGGCAAATAAAAGATGTTTCCGGTAAAAAAGTTATATCCTACGGAGTTTCAAGTTACGGATATGATGTTCGCTGTGCTGATGAATTTAAGATTTTCACTAACGTCCATTCCAAAACTGTTGATCCCAAGTATTTTGATCCCGACGCTTTTGTAGACATCTCAGGAGATTTTTGTTTAATTCCCCCAAATTCTTTTGCCCTGGCAAGGACTATTGAATATTTCAGGATCCCCCGCAAAGTGTTAACTGTTTGTGTTGGAAAATCAACGTACGCAAGATGCGGTATTATTGTAAATGTGACACCTTTGGAGCCTGAATGGGAAGGGCACGTTACGTTGGAATTTTCGAATACTACCAATCTGCCTGCAAAAATATATGCCAACGAGGGTGTAGCGCAAATGTTATTTTTTGAATCAGATGAGCTCTGCGAAATTTCTTATGCGGATAGAGACGGAAAGTATCAGAAACAGCGGGGAGTGACACTCCCTAAAGCATGAGTTTAGAATAGTTACTAAGGATTAAGAAGCGCATCCTTTAACTCTAAAGCCTGAAATTGAAGTTTTTGCGTGTTCTCGGGTCCCGCGCGCAACAACTGTTTTTGGATAGGAGATAATTGTTCTAGATCTGGGTCTGCAAATTGGTAGAGAACTGATTCCTGCGATAACGCAATAGGTCTCGCTATTATAGGTGTTGATAAAATTTGCTCAATTGATTGCAAAATAATTCCATCCATTTGTCGAGAGTTATAGCCCATTTCTGCGAAAGCGGCTTCTAATAGTGGACGAGTATTGTGAAATACTTCTGCTATCAATGCCATGTCCACGCTTAGTATGACATCTATGGTTTTACTATAACGCTCGTAATTTCCAGCGTTTAGGAGAAGCTCATCACCACTCTTGTGTATAGTAAAGTCACCCTCAGGTGCACTTAGAGGAAAAATTTTATTTAATATGACGCCGCGTGACAAACCATCAAAATAACTTGCAACTCTTCTGAAGAGGTCATCTTTCGTAATCCACCGCAGAAACGATGAGTCTGACGAGATAATAGACAAATTATCTCTCAAGAAAGAATCACTTTCATTCAATGTTGGTAGAGTGACTTGCTCTACGACCGTTGTGTCGACTTCCTGAGTAACTAGCTTCGGAGTTAGTGAGGGAATTATCGCTTCGGGAATTATTGGATCGATAGGTTTTTCGGCAGCGGTCTTATCCGTTTCGCTAGTGGAAACTAGTGAAGAGTCAATTTTCCCGTTTTGGTGATTAATAAGGAATAAAGTTGAAACCAAACCAGCGATTACGACACATAGTAAAATAATATATACATGCGATCTCTTGAAACTATGAGAAATTTTCATTTGTCACCTAAATTTTTAGCGACCATTTGCTTGCCATTAATTACTGCATTTTGAATTAACATCCTATATTTTTCATTATTTTCTATTTGCTCCAATTTTACTAGAAAATATGTCCAGTTTTTTGCTAGCCACAAAGTTGTTTGACGAAATTTGTTGTCCCGTTCTCGAGATAAAACGATAGTTTCGATTGAGCCGAATGGAGTTTCAATAGTTTCTTCGCCAACTTTCCGATAGTTGTAAAGTTGTTTTTTTCCTCCACTGATGACAACGTATTCGAATACAACTGACTTTCCAACCAAATCGCGCCGCAATTGCAAACGATGAGTGATAGTGTCATAAGCGTGTGCTGGCAGAACGACTTCCGACTGTCCCCCTTTTTTCTTGAATATAATTTTATTTTCGTTCCACAAGAACTCTTGTTCCTCGTGACGAATCGCACCAAAAAAAGCACGTTTATCATATGAATATAAGGGTCTCAATTTACCATTATCATCAAATTGATACCTCGACATTTGAGTTAAAGTGCCAAAGATAGATGATGCATTTAAAATATCTTCATAGATATTATGATCGGCTCGGGTGACGGTTTTTTTTGCTTTTATTGGAATGCCATTAAAGGTTGCCGCATATTCTGCAGTTGATTCAACTATAACCGCGTCCGAAGTTGTCACATTACAGAGGATAGGAGTTGCGGCTGAAAAACTTAGTACCAAGAGTAATACATGTTTTTTCATTTTATACTCTAAAGTCACGCTAATTCGTTTTAAGTGCCAAATCAACTATACAGGATAGAACTACTATTTTTAAATTGCTGCCCCATTTTAGGAAGCGGGATGCCGTCAAAAATAGCGATTCCATTTTTCAGCGCCAAGCGTCTATCGCAGAACCACTGGACTGCCAACGGAAAAATAATATGCTCCATTTTTAGTACTCTTTTTGCTAATGATTCACAATTTTCATCGGGGCCAATCTTTACTTTTGCTTGTAAAATACAAGGCCCTGCATCGAGGTATTCATTGACGAAGTGCACCGTTGCCCCCGCGAAAGAATCGCCCGCTTCTATTGCTCTTTGATGAGTCTTGAGCCCTTTATATTTTGGAAGGAGTGAGGGATGGATATTAATAATGTTACGTTGGAAGTGGCGCAAAAATTTATTACCTAGAACACGCATAAATCCAGATAAAAGAATTAAAGTTGGGTTAAATTTTGCCACGGTCTTGGCAAGTGTGAGGTCAAACTCATCGCGATGACCGAATTGGGTATGTTCAAGAGTAATTGTAGGGATGCCAGCGAGTTTTGCACGCTCTAAGCCAAAGACATTCCTTCGATCACTGATCACTGCGACAATTTCGGCATTTAGTTCTCCCACACTACGAGCATTGATTATTGATTGGAGATTAGTGCCATTACCCGAGATAAGGATAACGATTCGATTTGTGGCACTATTTTTTTCCATATTTAAGACCTCTCCAAACAGACTTTAGCTTCTACTGTATTGCTTGTTTCGACATGTCCAATTAAGAATGGTTCCTCACCTGATTTTTTTAGTACCATTATTGCTCGATCAATATCTCGGGGAGATACACAAATTACCATGCCGATTCCGCAATTGAATGTACGATACATCTCTCTTAAGTCAAGGTTACCTTCTTGTTTTATCCAATTAAAAACCTTTGGTATTTCCCACGAGGAACAATTTATTTTTGCTGTGGTATTAGGTGGGAGAAACCTCGGTATATTCTCGAGGAGACCTCCACCAGTAATATGAGCGATTCCATGAATGGAAACCTCTTTAAGCAGATTTAATATAGATTTCACATATATTTTAGTCGGCATCATCAATAAATCGATAAGAGGTGTTTTGTTAATGTACGCATTTTCAATTGCCGTTTCACGCACCTCTATTACCTTCCGAATTAATGAAAAACCATTAGAGTGAGGTCCGCTTGAGCGTAGGGCAAGCAGGGAATCTCCTGCACTCACTTTGCTTCCATCTATAATTTTGCTTTTCTCTACAATTCCAACGCAAAATCCTGCGAGATCGAAATCAGTTCCCCCGTACATGCCAGGCATTTCTGCTGTTTCTCCTCCTATTAGCGCGCAACCCGACCGCTCACAACCATTTGCGATACTTTTGATAACAGATGTTGCAGTTGGCACATTTAATTTCCCTGTTGCGTAATAATCCAAAAAGAATAGAGGTTCAGCCCCGGAGCAAATAATATCGTTAACGCACATTGCTACCAGGTCTATGCCAACGTTTTGGTACTTATCGTGCGTTATTGCAAGCTTTAATTTTGTGCCCACGCCATCTGTACTGGATACGAGAACAGGCTGACGGAATGAGGTTGGCATTTCGAAGAGCCCTCCAAAACCGCCTAGTCCGGACAGAACTCCGAATCTATTCGTCCGTCTTACCGAATCTTTAATTTCTTCTACGAGTTGCGCGCCGGCATCAATATCGACTCCAGAACTTTTGTAACTATCGGATTCGTTTTTATCGCTCATATAAATTCACAGAATCTTAAACTCTTTATTTTAAGGTGAATGACCAAATTTTTCATCAATCTCTGGTATATTGAGCCTATTAATATGGAGATTAATTTGAAATTCTACGCGTATTTCGTTTCTTTATCTTTGGCCTTGTTTTTTAGTCCATTAAGTATGGGAAAACAAGTAAATGATCTTTACAGTACAGAAGTTTTAATTCCTAATCAAAGTCGTCTGGCGATGGAGCAAGGGTTACGGGATGCTTTGCGTAAGGTGGTGGTCAAATTAACGGGGAATAGCAAGCTGGCGTCAGCAAACGAACTTGTTGAAGCACTTAATAATCTTGATGATTACATCGAAGTTTGGGGTTACTCCGATGCGCTTGAGACAACTTTGAATAAACCAGAAAAAATTAGTCTAAAAGTAAGTTTCTCTCCGACTGCCATGGAGCGATTTTTGCGTGTGCAAAAATTTCCGCTTCTACCATCTAATCGACCTTTGGTATTGATTTGGATTTTAAGTGATGATGCGGAACTAGGACGCCAATTCGTTAATATTCAGACACAGCCTGGTATCGTAAATCTAGTGAAAAATATGCTAGATCAACGGGGTATTCCATTTGTGTCTCCCAACTATGATCTTGAAGACGTACTTTCTCTTCCTATACAAAACGCTTGGCGAATGGATGCTGAAATTATCGCTGAAGCATCCCAAAGATATGAGAGTGATGTATGGTTAATGCTACGTTTTTATAAAACATCCACGGGCGAAATTCGTGGTGCATGGCTCTATCAAGTAGCAGATGTAAGGAAATTAGGTGACTATCGATCTGCCAGTATTTCAAATTTTTTGGACGTTTCAATAAACAAAATCATAGATGGAGTGGCTGACCATTATGTTTTTATTCCTCAGACGGCAGAAAATAAAGTAATGTTAATCATCGATGGAATTAACTCCTATTCCCAATATAGAGAGTTAATTATCAATCTTGAGCGGCTAGAGTTGGTTAAAAATATTCAAACGTCGGAAGTATATGAGACTAGAGTTGAAATTGTTGTTAACGTTGAGGATGAAGCTCACAGACTATATAAGTCCTTATTAAGGAGCGGCAAATTTCTTCCTGTTGTCGCCGAACAATCTTTTGAGTTGGGTGAAATTGCGCTTCGCTGGGTAAAAAAGTGAGTCAGCTTAGTTTGTCTATTACGCTAGATGATGAAGCGACTTTCGAAAATTTTTATGCCCCGTTTGGAACGCTTCAGCATACTGCAATGCAATGTTTGTCAAAGCGATCTGAGCCATATATCTTTTTATCAGGTAATGCGGGGACTGGGTTATCTCACTTATTACAAGCCGCTTGTAAACTTGAAAGAGATTCGATGTATATAAATTTAGGGCTATTGGATGCAAACTCTACAGACAAAATCTTCGAGGGCCTAGAAGAGGGGTCGCTGGTGTGCTTGGATGATATTCATATTATTTTATTAAACCAATACTGGGAAAAAGCTGTTTTCCATCTTTTTAATCGGTGCTGTGAAAACGGAACTCGTTTGGTTTTCGCCTCTCATAAACGATTAAACTTAATGAATATTCGTTTTCCTGATTTAATTACTCGGCTGAAGTCGGGAGTGGTGTTACATTTCGAAGATTACAGAGATGCTGACCTTCTAAACTTAATAAAATATAGAGCGAAACGCATGGGACTGAATTTCACACATGATTTGGCTGTTTACATGTTTAATCGCACTAAACGAAGTGCTGGTAGTGTAGTAGATGATTTGAAGAAAATTGATCTCAAAGCTTTAAGTGAAAAGCGACCGATTACACAACCTCTGATCAAGTCTGCGCTGGACCTATGATCATTTGTCAAGTTCGCTCAAATTGGGCAATTATGACAATAAAGGTATAGTCCTCGCGGATCATTTAGAACGGAAACCGTTCTCATATGGTCAAAAGTTGGGTCCAATGCGGCAACCGACATCGGATGAGTAAACACTTCATAAAATGAAAGCGCTTTTATAGCCTCGGAGACATATACATTTAAGCCTCTAAGAAGTTTCTGAAACAGGGTGCTTGGCGATTCTTTAAATTCTATCTCGTACTGATCCAATTTTGCTAGCTTGGCAGCGATTTGGGTGGCATCCTTAAGGTCGCCCAACTCATCAACTAGCCCATATTCCATAGCATCTTTACCGGTCCAGACTTTTCCTTGAGCAATATTTAAAACATGCTCCGACTCAAGGTCACGTCCACTTGAGACCAATGTAATGAATCTGTCATAAATGTTGTTTACGCTCAATTGGTAAAGCGCTTTTGCTTGGGCCGTCATTGGTTGANCGAGTTGCATAATCGACGCTATCGGGGATGTGCCTGGACCATCTGCGTGAATGCCTAGTGTATTGAGGGTGCGCGAGAAGTTTGGGATAACACTATAAACCCCAATAGAACCTGTGAGCGTTGTGGGCATTGCCACGATTCTATCAGCCTCTGCGGCTATCCAATAGCCTCCTGATGCGGCATAACTTCCCATTGATATCACCACCGGTATTTCTTTTTCCTTTACCGACGCAATAGCGTCGCGTATTACCTCTGAGGCAAAGACCCCTCCACCGGGACTATCTATGCGAAGCACTAACGCAGCCAAATTCGGATCATCTCTCGACTGAGTAATAGCCGCGGCCAATGAATCACCACCGATTGTTCCCGGAGGCTGATGGCCATCTAAGATTGTTCCAACAGCGGGTATAACTATTATTTTCTGTTGAGAATGTAATCTTTTGCCGGCCCTCTCGGCGTCAATCTTATCGAGATAGTCGGTAAAAGCTATACTGTCAGCCTCACCGTCGGGGTTGGTGATTAAATCTTCTAAATACTTTTTGGTTTCAGTCCGAGATGATAATTTGTCGATTAGTCCTTTAGATTTAGCTAGTTGTGCCGCGTCACCGTTGTGGGAACTCAAATGCTTGTCCAATCGATTTGCGTAGTCTGATATGGTCCCTACAGGTAATTTTCTTAAGTTTTCTATTTTTTTACAGTAAAACTGCCACAGAGAATCAATAATTTGTTGAGTTTGGGTGCGAGTTTCTGACGACATTTTGTTGGATGTCAATGGCTCTGTAGCACTCTTGTAGGTTCCTACTCGAAATACATGAACATCAATTTCCAGTGTGTCTAAAGCTTCTTTAAAATAGTTTCTATATGCCCCATAGCCATAAAGCTGAACGGATCCAAGCGTATTTAGAAAAATTTTATCCGCATGAGCCGCGAGAAAATATTGTTGTTGTGAGTAGTTGTCAGCGAACGAAATGATGGGTTTTTCACTCTCTTTGAAGCGCACGAGCGCATTTCCAATTTCTGCTAATTTACTTATTCCACCATTCTCTAAGTTATCTAAACTAAGTATCAAATGACTAATTCGATCGTCATCCGCTGCGACGTCAATAGCTCTTACGACGTCTCTTGTAAGAGTTTCTTGACGTCTTAGACTGCTTTGATCGAGTATCTCTTCGATAGAATCGATGCTTTGTTTTTGATCTACTAGCCGACCCTTTAGTGCGACAACCAGTGCGCCCTTATTAGGGATGTCTCGTCCGTGATTTGAAAATGCGGAAATGCCGACAAGAACAATAATCGTCAAAATAGCCATTCCAAGTAAAGCCCTTACAAAGGTTACAACACTGTTGAGGAAATTGAGAATCTTCTTAAACACTGTTATTTTTCTCGTCATGGACATCTCTGAGTAAAGATTCCATTTTTTGGCTACACCTCGCATAAGTCATTGCAGAAAGGAATAGAAGTATGGTGACCATTAGCTCGGCCAGATCAAGCGGATGAGCATTGACTCCAAAAACCTTATCTGTTGCGATGCAAAAGTAAAGCAAGGTTACAAAACACATCCATATTAATGTTCTCGTATTTCCGCGTCTAAGGCCGCGAGCAAAAATTATTAAGGGCAGAGAAAGTAGACCAAAAACCCATGGCAAATCTTGTACAAGCGTGCTGACGGGAATAATCAAAACCAAAGCAATGTAACACCAGTGGGTAGATTGCAGAGATAAAGTCATAAGTTTTCTAGTTTTCATCAACGAGCGTCACATAAGCTTTTTCGTTAAACGAGCTATGATCTTGCCTTGCGTTCGGCAGATTTTCCGCTCTTCTGGGGACAATTCTTCGGATTCGATGTGCGAAGAACCGTAAGGTGTGCCGCCACGCTTCGTTTTGTTGAGCGCGGATTCCGAATAAGGAATCCCACACAGGATCATACCATGATGAAGAAGCGGAATCATCATAGACAGCAAAGTCGATTCCTGACCGCCATGAAAACTTGAAGATGAAGTGAAAACGCCAGCGGGTTTGCCAATTAAACTCCCGCTCAACCAGATATTTGCCGTGGAATCGAAAAAATATTTTAATTCTGCTGACATATTTCCAAAGCGTGTGGGGCTCCCAACTAATAGTCCTGAACATCCAATGAGGTCTGATTCCTTGCAGTGGACAGGCCCATCACTATAGCCTGACTCTGCTATAGATTCGCCATGTTTGTTAATCATTGGAACGGTACGCAACCGAGCCTCAATTGCTTCGGATTCAACTCCCAACCTCAACTGCTCTGCGAGTTTTTCTACGTGACCAAACCGGCTATAATATAAAATGAGTATATATGGGTGGTTCATAATTTCAGTGTCAATTTTAACCTAACTGAGACCTCCGATTTTATGCATTTTTTCAAACAGCGTGCTCTCGAAATGCGTCCTATTTAGCACTGCACTAATATACGATGAAAAAGCCATCAGTGGAGCTTTACTGGAAGAAACTTAATCATGGATACCTCAAATTACAGGAGATTGTTATGAAATTCAAAGCACTTCTCTTTGTTGTAACTTTAATCGGTTGCGAGGCACGCGAATTTTATCCTTTGCAGAGCGGTAAGTTAGTCGATTTTGATAATCTCCAAGGTAGATGGGTTCTCATCAATTATTGGGCTGTTTGGTGTGCTCCTTGCCGTAGCGAAATTCCTGATCTGAACGAATATGCCAGAACCAATAGTGATCACGTTTCTGTATACGGTGTTAATTATGATGGAGTGCTGGGAAATAGATTAGATGAGCAGATTAAAAGTCTAAATATCCAGTTTGACACTTTTACCGTTGATCCAAGAGTTCGGTGGCAACTCGAAAAAAGTGATATCTTACCGGAGACATTGATAATCAGTGAGGGTGGAGAGTTGCGACATCGATTGATTGGTCCTCAGACTATTGAGTCCTTGAGTGAGTTGATACCAGGTGCATTTTGACCTATGAATACAAATTTTTGAGCGGGATGGTTGAACGAATGGCAACACTTTTGACGGAGATCGTGACTGATGTGCATCACTGGAATAGCACTCTGTTTAGTTTCAAGACCACGAGGGATCGGAGCTTTCGTTTCAGAAATGGTCACTTTACCATGATAGGACTTCCATCAGAAAAAAAACCGCTATTGAGAGCTTATAGTTTTGCTAGTGCCAATCATGAGCCGGAATTAGAATTTTTTAGTATAAAAGTTCCGGATGGACCGCTCACTGCGAAATTACAGCTTCTCGAAGTTGGAGATAAGGTGCTTGTCGGAAAAAGGTCCAACGGCACATTGGTCACAGATAATATGTTGCCGGGTAAAACACTGTATTTAATAAGTACTGGCACTGGTCTAGCACCGTTTTTGAGTATTATCAAGGATCCAGAGATTTATGATAATTTTGAGAGGATAGTTCTTACTCATGGCGTGAGGTATTTGTCAGAGTTAGCCTATTCAGATTTCTTAGAGGACAAACTTCCCATGGATGAGTTCATGGGGAATATTGTGCGAGACAAGCTGATATATTATCCATTAGTCACCAGAGAACTCTTTCGCAACCAAGGTCGGATTACAGATTTAGTGCGTTCTGGTAAACTTTTCATTGATTTAAAACTCCCTTTCCCGACATTAGAAGCCGATAGGTTTATGATCTGTGGAGGACCTAGTATGTTGAAGGAATTTCGCACTCTTTTGGAATCAAAAGGGTTCGCGGAAGGAAGGAATGGCCGGTTGGGGCACTTTGTTGTTGAGCGCGCATTTATTGAATCTTAAGTAAGTTCCTTAGCTCTTACGGTTTAAAGACCTCCATTGCACCAGGGCTTCTAAGCATCTTATTGACTTCATCTAAATGGAGAGTTTCCTCAGTGATCATTTCTCTTGCATACTCTTCAAGTAGAACAGAGCTATTGGACTCGGCAAGCTTTAAAAGCCTGTAGTACATTTGTAGAACGCTTTTCTCGTGCTCCAAGCTTTCACGGAGAATATCACCAATATCATGACGCTCTGTTTCAAGCAGTGCTCCAATCTTTAGCGAGGGGTGACCTCCCATTAATGTCACCAGTTCGCCTGCCCTATGCGCATGCATTAATCCCTCGTTAGCGTTTGCTTTCATCCAATCGACAATCGGTATTCGGTTATATCCATATACCATCAGAGCATAGTGAGAATACCGGACAACGCCGGCTAACTCGGCTTCCATGATTTCATTAAGTATATCAATGGCGGATTGATTATTTCTATCATCCATTAGGCAAACCTCAATTTTTGTTTTCATCTCAAACTATAACATGATGCCAATATTATCTTTACTGTCTGCTTATGTCCAACCGGTCTTACATCGTAGTGTGTTTTGTTTTATGCTTTGGTAAATAAGTTTAAATTTTTGTTGATTATTTGCAGGCTCGATTTAAATAATTTTGGTGTGCTAGCTAAAATATGTCCTGTCGATAGATATTTTTCCCCTCCTTGGAAATCGCTTACCATTCCCCCGGCCTCTCTCACAATTAGTGCGCCTGCCGCAATATCCCAAGGGTTTAAATACATTTCCCAAAATACATCTAATCGACCAGCAGCGACATAAGCAAGGTCGAGGGAGGCTACTCCCATCCGTCGGATTCCGGCTGAATTTTTTGCAAATTCACGCATCGTTTTTAGATAACCGCTCATGTGATCAAATGATGGAGAATTAAAGGGGATCCCTGTCCCATAAAGGGTGCCTGAACTTGAGCTTCGACCCGACACTCTAATACGTCGTCCGTTTAAAAATGCTCCATCGCCTCGACTAGCAGTGAATTCCTCGCGTTTGAATGGCTCTAAGACCACGCCATGCTCCAAATTACCTTTTGACAAACATGCAATTGAAACCGCAACATGTGGAATTCCCCTTATGAAATTAGTTGTACCATCCAACGGGTCTATAATCCATTCGAAGCTGCTTTTAGGGTCGCCACTTTTTCCAGTTTCTTCCCCGCGAAAGCTATGGTGTGGGTAAGCTTTGCTGATATTCTGAATGATTGATTTTTCAGAGATACGATCTACATCCGTGACAAAATCGTTGCGGCTTTTTTCGTCTACCTTCACGATATCTAAGTTGTCTGCAGCCTTGACAATCATTTCACCAGCAGCCCTTGCAGCTCTGAGAGCTATGTTGCACATTGGTTGCATATTATGATTCCGCGCCTCATAAGGTAGAGCTTATGGTACCAGATCAATTCAATTCTGTTAAACTCTAGTTCTAGTTCATGTATTAATTAATGTCGCTCGGAGTTGCAATGTTACGACACGACTGCCGTCAGAATATTCGTATCGTCCTGGTGAACACGAGTCACCCGGGTAACATAGGAGGCGCAGCGAGGGCTATGAAGAATATGGCCCTTGATCAATTATATCTTGTGCAGCCGCGAGAATTTCCAGCTTCAAGAGCGGTTTGGAGAGCCGCTGGGGCGTCAGACCTTCTGAATAAAGCAAAGGTATTTGATTGTGTAGATGATGCAGTACGGGATTGCGGTTTAGTAATTGGCACAAGTGCGCGCGGGCGGAGAATTCCTTGGCCAATTATTAATCCCCGTGATTGTGGGACCAAAGTCTGGAAAGAATCCATGCATCATCCCGTAGCTCTTTTATTTGGGCGCGAGGATCGCGGGCTGACAAACGAGGAGTTACATAAATGTCATTATCATGTTCACATACCGTCAAGTCCTGAATACAGCTCACTTAACCTTGCCTGCGCAGTTCAAGTAATCGCCTATGAGATTTATTTGGCGTCCCTAGAAAGAGATAGTTTTATGTGCAAAAAGCAGATTAAATGGGATCAGCCAATGGCGAGAAATGAAGATATGGAAAGATTTCACACTCATTTGGAGAAAGCCATGACAGACGTCGGTTTTTACGACCCTGACAATCCAAAACAATTGATGACGAGGATGCGGCGTCTTTTTAGTCGAGTGAGAATGGATGAGATGGAAGTGTCTGTTCTTCGTGGTCTGCTCTCGGCAGTGCAACGTANAGNAGATTGTGGTATCGAAAAGCATGATCAGGGGCGAGGAAAGTAATCGGGGGTGTCGGAGCCACTTTGGTAAGTAGCGGGAAGGCTCGACTGAAAACCCGCGCTTTGGAGTAAAATCAGACCACTTTTTTTAAAAAAAAGTTAGTCAGCTTCGATTTTTAGCCAACGGGCCCTCGCTTTATTCGAACGAGTAGTTTTTATGTAAAACCTTCGGATCGAAACTTGTTATAGTGATGGTAATGCTAGATATTATGAAGAGAGTGTTTCGCTAGCTGTGGTGATAGGGGTGATGAAGTGACTCAGAGCCTGGCTAACACAAATAATTATCGAAAAGATGGAGCGATATATGACATTGCCAATTTACTTGGACTACGCATCAACCACACCCGTCGATCCGGCTGTGGCAGATAAAATGATGGAGTGCCTCACCACTTCCGGAAAGTTTGGGAATCCTGCATCCAGGTCGCACGTATTTGGATGGGAAGCAGAATCTGCGGTAGAGGTTGCGCGTGCTGATGTGGCCAGCATCATGGGAGCTGATCCGAGGGAGATTGTGTGGACCTCGGGAGCAACCGAGGCAAATAACCTCGCGATAAAAGGGTGTGCTCATTTTAATGTTCGAAAAGGAAAACACATCATTACCTCTCGTATTGAGCACAAGGCTGTGTTAGACACGTGCAGGCAGCTGGAAAGAGAGGGGTTCGAGCTAACATATTTAGATCCAGATGAGAGTGGTCTTATCCAGCCAGAGATGGTTTCGGCAGCGATTCGAGAAGACACCACCGTCGTGTCAATAATGCATGTTAACAACGAGCTCGGCACGCGGAACGATATCGCCTCCATAGGAAAGGTTTGTCGTGATCGGAAGGTATTTTTCCATGTTGATGCGGCGCAGAGCGCAGGTAAAACTCCTATTGATGTAGAAGAAATGAATGTGGACATGATGTCTTTTTCTGCGCACAAGCTTTATGGGCCGAAAGGCATAGGGGCGCTATATGTGAGGCGCAAGCCCCGCGTACGAATCGAAGCTCAAATTCACGGTGGTGGACATGAAAGGGGTATGCGCTCCGGTACGCTGCCTACCCATCAGATTGTCGGGATGGGAGAGGCCTTCAAACTTGGACATGAGTTGCTTGAATCTGAAATTTCTAGGATTACGGCTCTTCGAGAAAGACTTTGGGCTGGCGTTGCCGATATGGAGGAAGTCTATCTAAATGGGTCTGCACAACAAAGCGTGCCTGGAATCATCAACATCAGCTTTGCTTTTGTTGAAGGCGAGTCCTTAATAATGGCTCTCCGGGATTTGGCCGTATCGTCTGGCTCTGCGTGCACGTCAGCAAGCCTAGAACCATCATATGTTTTGCGCGCCTTGGGATTGAACGATGAAATGGCACACAGCTCGATCCGGTTTAGTATTGGTAGATATACCACAAAGGAACAAATAGATGATACCATAGCTAAGGTGCGTAGGGCTGTGGAAAAGTTACGTGAGTTGTCCCCCTTGTGGGACATGTTTAAAGACGGGATCGATCTTAACCAGGTGGAGTGGTCCGCTCACTAGCCACTTAGTTTGGTACAAAGTGTTGGAAGTATGGTAAAATGACTTACGTAGAGTCATAGATGTTTTATTTTTAATAAATTATGGGAGGATTAAGGATGGCGTATAGTGACAAGGTTATAGATCACTACGAGAATCCAAGAAATGTAGGGAAACTTGATGACAAGTCGAAGTTCGTGGGCACAGGCATGGTTGGAGCACCAGCGTGTGGGGACGTAATGCGTCTTCAGATTCAGGTCGATTCTGATGGTGTTATTGAAGACGCCAAATTCAAAACATATGGATGTGGCTCCGCCATAGCCTCAAGCTCCCTTTTAACAGAGTGGGTAAAGGGTAAGAACATAAATGATGCGGAGCAAATTAAAAATACTGAAATCGCACAAGAGCTGGCTCTACCGCCTGTAAAAATCCACTGTTCTGTGCTTGCTGAGGACGCGATAAAGGCGGCGGTGCGAGATGTGAGAGGCAAGCAAGGGGTATGACACTCTGATGGCTATCACGATGACCGAGTCAGCTCAACTTCATTTAGAAAGAAGTATTCTGGCACGAGAAAAGGGGTTAGGTGTCCGCTTAGCGGTCAAGACTACGGGATGTTCTGGGCTGTCGTACCTTTTGGAATTTGTTGATGACGCGTTAGAGGAAGATCGAGTATTTGAAACGGGCTCGGTAAAGATTTTCGTAGACCCAAAGAGTTTGGTATTCCTTGACGGGACAGAGCTCGACTATGTTAAGGAAGGCCTCAACGAGGGCTTTGAGTTTAAAAACCCCAACGTGAAGAATGAGTGTGGATGCGGAGAGAGCTTCCACGTTTAGTTAGTGACGCTTTAAGTGATAAATTCGAAATCATACTTCGCAATATTTTCTCTTCAGATTGAGTGGCACATCAATCTTGTAATATTGCAATCCCGATATCTTGATCTCCAAAAGCAGTTTCATCCTGACAGATATTCAATGAGAAGTAATTTGGAAAAAAGACTAGCGATGCAAACTGCATCACTCATAAATGAAGCTTATGAGACACTGGTATCGCCTCTTAAGCGAGCTCAGTATCTAATGCAACTTGATGGTTATGATTCGCATCAGGAGAATCANGTTTCTCATGATGGTTTATTTTTAATGGAACAGATTGAATTGCGAGAAGAGCTTGAAATGCTTGAGCATCAGAATCAGAATCAAAGTTCGTATCAGGATTTAAGAAAAAAATTGGATTCGCTCTTGACCAAGGTCCAGCATAGATACGATGTTTTGATAAACGATTTTAGTGAAAGTTACGCAAATGGGTTACTCGATAATGCTTTCAGCGTCTTCGCTAAGATGCAGTTTTTTTCCAAGCTATTAGATCAGGTTGAAGATCTAGAAGGTCGTTTGCTTGTTGGCAACTAATCTGATTGGAACATAGATGGCTCTAATGCAAATAGCAGAACCCGGCACCCTCTCTAGCGAGAGGAGGAACCCTGTGCGCGCTGTTGGGATCGATCTCGGCACTACAAATTCTTTGATTGCGGTTGTCGAGGACAGTGTTCCTAAAGTGCTGTCGGATGGCGATGGTAGGGTTCTTATACCATCTGTTGTCCATTATGAAAAAGATGGAGATGTAGTTGTCGGAGTCACAGCTCAATCGAAAGTTTTAACTGATCCATTAAATACTCTGAGCTCCATAAAGCGTTTATTGGGTCGCGGGACCATGGATATCCCTAGGCTTGGAAACCAGCTTCCTTATGAATTTGAAACAAAGGAGGGTGGCATGCCGATAATACTTACACGGCATGGCCCGGTGGGTCCCGTGCAGGTGTCTGCTGAAATTCTACGATGCATTGCATCNGTTGGAGAGTCGTATTTCGGGTCCAAAATTGATGGGGCTGTGATTACGGTCCCAGCTTATTTTGATGATTCGCAGCGTCAAGCAACTAAGGACGCGGCAATGCTTGCAGGGATTACGGTATTACGTCTACTTAATGAACCTACCGCTGCGGCAATCGCATATGGTCTTAACGAGTCTGAAGAGGGCGTTATCGCTGTTTATGATCTTGGCGGAGGGACCTTTGACATATCTATATTACGGTTGACAAAAGGTGTCTTCGAGGTGCTTGCCACCGGAGGAAATTCGGCACTTGGCGGTGACGATTTCGACCGTGTAATTGCAGATTGGTTGTGTGAGCAAGCAGATATCGGATCTTCGATAGATCCTTCAACACAGCGGTTGATAATGACCGTTTCTCGGTCCGCTAAAGAGGATTTGACAATGTCTGAGTGCACATCGATCACGATACTGGGATGGCACGGTTCGCTCAGCAGAGAACACTTTNATAAAATGATTGATCCTCTGATTAATGAAACAATACAGACCTGTAAACGAGTGATGCGTGATGCCAACGTTCACTCAAATGAAATTCGTGAGGTAGTTCTGGTCGGAGGCTCTTCTCGGATTCCATTGGTAAGTGACAAAGTAAATGCATTGTTTGGGTGTAAAGCGCGTAGCGAGCTAGACCCCGATCAAGTTGTGGCGTTTGGTGCTGCTATTCAGGCTGACAATTTGTCTGGTAATCGTCTTTCGGAGGACATGCTTCTGCTCGATGTCGTCCCATTGTCTTTAGGAATAGAGACAATGGGGGGATTAACAGAAAAAATTATACCTCGAAACACGACTATTCCCGTTTTAAAGTCGCAAGAATTCACGACTTTCAAAGATGGACAGACTGCAATGACAATTCACATTTTACAAGGTGAAAGAGAATTAGTGAGTGATTGTCGTTCTTTGGCACGTTTTGATTTGCGAGACATTCCTCCAATGGCCGCAGGCGTAGCCAAAGTTATTGTAACTTATGAGGTAGATGCTGATGGGTTGCTGAATGTAAGCGCTATGGAAAAAAAAAGTAGGGTAGCATCCCGGATCGAGGTTAAACCCTCGTATGGTTTAGAGGAAAATGAGATACTTCAGATGCTGGAGGATTCAGTTCGGTACTCCAAAGATGATATTTTAGTTCGTCACCTTCGCGAACAGCAGGTGGAAGCGGATCGGTTGATTGAAGACCTAACCGTTGCGATTGATAGAGACGGTAATTTGTTGACTGAGAAAGAATTACTTTCGCTTCAAAAAAGTGTCACTGAGTTACGTTTTTTTCGAGCTAATTGTACTGACCACATAAAATTATCAGAGCGAGTTGGGGACGTGGCCAAAAAAAGCGAATCATTTGCTGAACGACGTATGAATAAAAGTATTAAGTCAGTGCTAGCTGGACACACTTTGGACGAATTGGAAAAGGGTTAACTATTATGCCTAGACTTGTTTTTTTGCCTCATCATGAAATATGCCCAGAGGGCGCGGTGGTCGAGGCCGAGCAGGGAGAAAGTATCTGTGAAGCAGCTCTTCGAAGTGGTTTAGATATAGAACATGCATGTGAGATGTCGTGTGCATGTACGACCTGTCATGTGCATATTCGAGAGGGTTATGATGACCTTACCGAAGCTGAAGAACTTGAGGACGACTATCTCGATAAAGCATGGGGAGTCGATCCTGATTCAAGGTTAAGTTGTCAGGTAATTCTCGGCGAGAAAGACTTAGTTGTTGAAATTCCAAAGTACACAATTAATATGGTGTCCGAACGCCATTGACGGGAGAGCATTTATGAAATGGAGTGATATTAACGATATTGCTGTTGAACTTTATGAACGTTATCCCGACACTGACCCCAAATATATTAACTTCGTTGATTTACGTGAGTGGATTGTATCACTAAGTGAATTTGACGATGACCCTGAGCGTTGCGGTGAAAAAATTCTCGAGGCGATCCAAATGGCCTGGATTGACGAGATGGATTAGTTTGTTGGAAACTGACCGCAAAAGTGCTCGAGGGACTCTTGCGGCTTTTTAAAAATCTATTAGTTTCTGACCACTTTCCCGGTGTAGACAACGGAGCTGTCACAAGAAAAAATTTTATCTGCTTCTTTTTGGTTTTCAGTGTTGCGTGCACTAGAAAAATGATCGTCAACGTTTGCACCCCAATCTTCCATGTTTTTGTGAATATAGGCTAGTGCAAAATCATATTCTTTAAGACTGGCGGGGACTCCTTGACGTGGCATTATTATTCGAGAAGACATTTTTCTGCCGGCTTGATTTGCTGTGGTTACTATCTTTTTTTGCGCAAAATATGCGTCCCTGATAGTCGCCTCTTTGTTAAATTTGCAAAACCAATATCCAACTACAAATTCTTTTGGGTCAAGATCTGATACTGACAAATTTCCCATCGAGTATTGCCGAGCTAACATATTAATTGAACATTTTTTCGCAGGCCAATATTGTTTTTGGTTAGTTGCGTTGAAAGCGCTAAGACCTCTTGCAAGTTCGTAGTTAGAAGGGGTGTGTCCTACCCACATCAAATCGATTCCAGAGGAGGGCGATCGGAATAAGGGCTTTAACAAGACTGCACCATATTCATTGAGGTCAGTGCTATCCATCCAAGCATTCCACCTCGTAATCCATTTGCTCATTTGCCTCTCAGTTTTTCCCTCATCGTATTCGCAGGCATAGTACTCTGCGTAAATTACAGGTGGTAAGTCCTCACTGAAAGCGTATTGTGAAAGGCTGAAAAAAATCATTACCGTCATGATGTATTTCATAGTGCGCTCCTTTTGCTTTTTTTAATCCAAAACGGTATTTAATGTTATTTTCTTTTTTACTTATAATCCAGATGTAAATAGGAATGGTAATTGAAATTTCGTCACTTGTTTTAAAAATTTTACGATCTGTAACTGGGCTCTGGATAGTTTTCTCCACAAGAGCAAGCGCAGATTCGACTTAATTTGGTAAGCGAGAAACCGGTTTGATCACGCCAATGATTGAATTGGGCTTGAATTCTTTTGAGATCTGTCTTGCTTTGAGGATGGTCTGGAATCTCCAGCCCACTCTGCCTTAAACAGGTGACTACATCTCTACTTAAATTAAAGCTGTCTTTCCCCATATAACGCAGCATCCGTGGTCCGCTTCGCCCTCCGAGTCGGCTTCCGTAACGTTTAAGATGCGCGCATAGACCAACAAAATCCTCCTCTGGCCAGTGATCTATAAAAGTTGCAAAATTGCCGTAACGAGAACTCATATCTAAAATATAGTTAGCATTAAAAGGTACGCTTTGAACTTTCTGCCTGTTTCGAACAATGCGCTTATTAGTTGCAATTTTGTCTAATTGATCTGGATTTAACAAGCTGATAGGTAACGGCTCGAAGCCGAAAAATATTGACTCGAAGTCAGGCCATTTTTTTTGAATAATTCTCCAGACAAATCCTGCTTGAAAAACGCACCTCGTCATGTTGCTCAAAAATCTATGGTCGGGAATCCCCAAAAAATCTTTACGCGGTAATGGCTCAAAGATCCACTGTGCTAATGCTTCTTCGGTACCCTTTCTGAGGAGTGCTTTCGATAATATTGGCTTAAAATCTGACATGTGAATTCAAAATAATTTAGCTCCACGNACGTTTAAATAACTTCACTCTAAACATATTTATTGGATTTATGAACCACGTGGCGGGTTCTAGTCTACAAAAAACTTTAATAGCTGAGTACTCAAGTATTTTTTAACTGCAATTATGTAAAAAAAACTTTTTTATTTAAACAACATATTTTTTTAATTAACGGCTCTTCCACCAAAGGCGATTGAATAAAGAACGATACCATTTGGTGATATCTCACTTTTGAGCAAGCATCATGCATAATCTATCCGTCTTTATTTGTAAGCATTTATGAAGGACCATTTGTAAGACAGTGATCTCGGAGACGAGTATCTTATGATTGATTGTGAGATCCGAAGACATTCGATGTCTTGGTGAGTTTTGGTATTTTTCTCTCCAGTTGCTATCTGTAACTTATTACGTAGGTTCAATGGGCAGATCTGTCGATGATTTTCTTGATATGTTTGTATTTCCGAACAGTTTACATGGTCTTAATCCTCTTTGCGATTTTATAAACAATTGTCAGCGGTACGGTAAGCATCTCATAGACTTAATTTTAAAAAATAAGCTCTGATAATGCTTTACTTTCTGTGACTCGAAACATCGCGATCGACTGGGCGGATAATCAACAACTTGTTGTGAGAATAAAGTTCCTATTTGAAGATCATGGACACATGCAGGCTCAGAAACTCATGACCTTTGAATGTTTACATCAGGGTTGAAAAAAACTCTTTGCCAATATCTCAAGTCACTTGTATGACACTGCAGTAATACTTGAGGGTGGTAATGTCTCACTACTTAAGTATTCGTAATCATACCTTTAGCTTTGGTTACTATGAGAGCACTTGGAGTCATGACTCAATTTTGTAATTGAAATTACAGATATATTTGACAATATTTTCGTGAAAAGAAATGGATATGGTTCCTTCAGGACATTTTTTAGCGCTTAGTTAGTAAGGCACATTCCAATGATCCGACTTATGTACTTCTGATGTATCGATGGTCCGGGCTATCGACAGAGGTAAATTGGCTGATGTTATATTTCACTTGGCTCCAGGGCGTAACGTCGAATAGTCATAATTGTAACTTTTGGGGAAATGAGTATATCCTTAAAGCTTTTGAAAAGCGCATAAAGCAGTTGTGGAGACGTCCTTCGGCAGATAAACTCGCCCCTTTTCTAGACTGATAAAAATTTAAATACGGAGACTTTTTCATGTCAATTGAACATACCCTCTCAATTATAAAACCGGATGCCGTTTCAAAAAACGCGATAGGAAGTATATTGGCTCGTNTTGAGGGAGCTGGTCTGAGAATAATCGCGTGTAAGATGCAACAATTGTCAATTGAAAAGGCTGAAGGCTTTTATAACGAGCACCGAGAGCGTCCTTTTTTTCGGGATCTNNTAAAATTTATGANTTCTGGNCCGGTTGTNNTNCANGTNCTANCNGGNGATGANGCGATTGCTCTGAATCGAAATCTTATGGGCGCAACTAATCCGCAAGTAGCTGAGCGAGGAACTATAAGATCAGATTTTGCTACATCAATTGATGCTAACGCTGTACATGGATCCGATTCTGCTACCTCTGCACAGCGTGAGATTGCATATTTCTTTCATGAGGACGAGATATGTCTTCGATGACACACGAGAAATGATGCGTTTATGTCATTTTCATTAGAAAAAAAAGCAAATCTTAAGCCTGCTCAGAAAATCAATCTGATGGGAATGCCGATGGCGAAAGTTGAAAATTTCTTTGCCGCAATAGGTGAAAAGAGGTTCAGAGCGGCTCAAACCATCCAGTGGATTCATCACAAAGGCATTTTAGATATTGAAAATATGACGAACTTCTCAAAACCGCTACGCCGAAAACTGGTTTCAATTGCGGAAGTTCGTCCTCCCGATATTATCAATTGTGAGCAATCTTCTGATGGTACTCAAAAATGGCTTATTCAACTCAACGGAGGAAGTTGCGTTGAGGCCGTATTCATTCCGGAACGCGGTCGAGGGACACTCTGTATTTCCTCGCAAATTGGTTGTGCATTGGATTGTTCTTTCTGTGCCACAGGTAAACAGGGATTTAATCGTAATTTGTCTGCATCTGAAATTATCGGCCAGGTGTGGCTGGCTGCCAAGTCACTTGGAAAATTTGATCAGACCGCCTCGCAATGTATTACTAATGTTGTGATGATGGGGATGGGTGAACCATTAATGAATTTTGATAACGTGGTCGACGCGATGAAAATAATGCTTGATGATCATGGGTATGGTTTATCGAAACGACGCGTGACATTAAGCACTGCTGGTATTATTCCGGCGATAGAGAAGCTTGGAGATGTATCAGATGTCTCTTTGGCAATATCGTTGCATGCACCCAATGATGAATTGCGAAATGAGCTTGTCCCCATAAATCGCAAGTATCCGCTAAGTGGCCTTGTAAGCAGTGCGAAAAGATATCTTGATAAAATGCCGGATAACCGTCGAAAGATTACCATAGAGTATACTTTGATGGATAAGGTAAATGATCGTAGTTATCACGCTCGCGAGTTGGCAAATTTGCTCAAAGATCTGCCATGTAAAATTAATTTGATACCTTTTAATCCGTTTCTTGGCGCGCAATACAAGAGGGTGACCGATTTTGCGATGTATAGGTTCAGGGATATCCTGCAACAGCATGGTTACACTGTCACAATCAGAACTACGAGAGGTGATGATATTGCTGCGGCCTGTGGACAGTTGGCAGGGCAGGTGAATGATAAAACCCGCCGTCAGGAGCGATATAAAAAGAAATTTTCTGAGGAACAAACAGTTAAGATGATTTTTTAACTATAGTTTTTAGGACATAGGTCGAGAATCTTTCCAGAGGGGTGGTAGGAACATGCACAAAACAATGTTTAAAATGTAACTAATTATGTTAAGCAAAAGCCCTATTCGTCGTCGCAAATCCCGGAAAATCATGGTTGGGAACGTGCCGGTTGGCGGAGATTCTCCAATCTCTGTGCAAAGTATGACAAATACTAATACTAGCGATGTGGAATCTACAGTGGCTCAAATTGAGTCGATCCAACGGGCAGGCGCAGATATTGTGCGCGTATCGGTTCCAACTCTGGCCGAGGCCGAGGCTTTTGGGGAAATCCGCAAGCGGGTGAGTATCCCGCTAGTAGCAGATATCCACTTCGATCACAAAATCGCTCTACGTGTTGCGGACCTTGGAGTGGATTGTTTGCGTCTTAACCCGGGTAATATTACTCGCGAAGATCGTTTGCGCGATGTAATTGCGAAGGCGAGTGACCATAGCATTCCAATTCGGATTGGAGTAAATGCCGGTTCCCTGGGTAAAGATCTCCTCCGCAAGTACAGAGAACCATCGGCTGATGCCTTGGTTGAATCGGCAATGCGAAATGTTGATCGATTGGATAAGTATGATTTCCAAGACTATAAAGTCAGTGTCAAGGCGTCAGATATTTTTATGGCAGTAGATGCCTATAGAAGTTTAGCCAAAAAAATTGAGCAGCCGCTTCATTTGGGAATCACAGAAGCTGGAGGATTACGCGCGGGCACAGTAAAATCATCTGTCGGCCTTGGTGCTCTCCTACTAGATGGAATAGGAGATACCATACGTATATCACTGGCGGCAGATCCGGCGGAGGAAGCTCGAGTGGCTTGGGATCTGCTGAAGAGTTTGAGATTGCGCAGTAAAGGAATCCATTTTATCGCTTGTCCGAGTTGCTCGAGGCAAAACTTTGATGTTATCAAAACAGTTAATGCTCTTGAGGAGCGTCTAGAGGATATCAAAGTTCCGATGGACGTGTCCATAATCGGATGTATTGTCAACGGGCCTGGGGAGGCAAAGGAGTCGGATTTTGGCTTGACAGGCGGTTCTCCAGCCAATTTAGTTTATATTGATGGAGAGCCTGATCATAAGATTGGTCAGGAAAATCTCATTGATGAGTTGGAGCGAAAAATCCGATTAAAAGCGGCATCTAAGCAAAGTCAGATTGAGTTAGAAGATAAAAACATTATTGTACGTGACTAAGCGTTCATATGATGTAATGTGATGATCCCTTAAAAGAACATTTTTATGCCAATTTTGCTATCTCAATTAAGGCGAATAAATGAAGATTCAATCAATTCGGGGGATGAATGATATCCTCCCTGACGATTCAGCTAAATGGCAGTATGTAGAGCACCATCTGGCTGAAATACTCAGTTCTTATGGTTATCGAGAGATACGTTTTCCAATTCTGGAACAAAGCGAATTGTTTAATAGAACAATTGGTTCCGTTACGGATATCATCGAAAAAGAAATGTATAGCTTTTATGATCGAAATGGAGACAATCTAAGTCTGCGGCCCGAGGGTACTGCTGGTTGTGTGCGGGCGAGTATTCAGAATGGTTTACTCCATAATCAGTCACAACGTCTTTGGTACATCGGACCAATGTTTCGCCATGAGCGTCCGCAAAAAGGTCGACTGCGCCAATTTCATCAATTGGGAGCAGAAGTGTTTGGGTTGCCGGGGCCAGACATCGACGCAGAAATTTTGATTATGACAGCACGTTTATGGGGTCTATTAGGAATTGAGTCAACTATTAACCTACAAATAAATAGTTTGGGCGACTTGGAGGATCGAGTCAGATTTCGTGGCGAGTTGGTAAGTTTTTTGAGCGATCATCGGGATCAACTGGATGATGATAGTCGACTTCGCCTGAAGTCGAACCCCATGCGTATCTTGGATAGCAAGAATCCCTCTGTCCAATCACTATTATCTGACGCTCCTAATTTATCCGATTTTTTGGGCGAGTCTTCACGCGAACATTTTGATCAAGTTACTAATTTGCTGGACTCAGCAAAAATTGATTACCAAGTAAATCGAAGATTGGTGCGAGGTTTAGATTATTACTCCAGGACAGTGTTTGAATGGGTTACCGATTCTTTGGGGGCACAGGGCACTGTTTGTGGAGGTGGTCGCTTCGATCGTCTAGTGGAACAAGTAGGAGGAAAGGCGTGCCACGGCGTCGGCTTTTCTATTGGTTTGGAAAGATTGTTATTGTTGCTTGACGCAAAAAGTGCGTTCCCCGATAGTGTAAATGATAGATTGGATGTATACATTGTTGCCGTTGGTAATGTCACTGCGGAGGCGAGTGCAATAGCGGAGACGTTGAGGACTGCCTTCAGGCATTTAAGAATTGAAAGGCACTGCGGGGGTGGTACTTTTAAAGCGCAACTAAAAAAAGCAGATAAAAGTGGAGCTAGGTTGGCTCTGATTCTTGGGGAAGATGAGTGTGCTAACCGAACATTGGGTATCAAATACCTTAGAGAGAAAAGAGATCAAGACACAATCGATCAAAACTGTTTGATCGAACATATGAACAATATTTATAGTTAATTAAGGGATTTTTTTGTGGCAGATCATATCACCGAAGAAGAACAAATAGAGGCCCTGAAGAATTGGTGGTTCCGTTACGGAAAGCGAATTCTATTAGTATTTGGTGTGGTTTTTGTGGGCTTTTTAATTTGGCAGTATGTTGATCAACAACAGAGAAACGAATCTGAG
>NZEU01000020.1 GCA_002689135.1 Porticoccaceae bacterium | reverse complement strand
ATCGCCTCTGAAACATAAATCGGATTCTCGCCAATCACAGGTATGCTGGTCTGGAAAGTAGTCGGCATACGCCATCTGATTCTGGTATTTTGCGCCACCTTCTTTGAGGATAAAGAAGGTGAAGGCTCAGCTGATTGATTGACTGGACGAATGGCGAGGGAGCTAACCATGCCAGTAACAAAAGCCACCACTACTGCAAACAATAAAGCACGGTTTGAGACCGTTGGTCGACCCATACACCATTCCTCTCAAGTAACACATTTTAAAAAAATTTCGCTAGAGCTTGCACAGCATGCCTGGTAGTAGTGGAACATTCCTATGACTGAAGCTATCAGCGAACGTTAATTGACAACCGACGTTAGCTCACGCCCCAGCTTTACAAGTTTGAATTTGTCTTGTTCTAATTTTAATTCGGTAACAGAGCAATTAGCTGGCCTGAACCACACAGTCGCCTTAGAGCCAACTAACCAACCAACAATCGTATTAATCACCATAAAGTGTGTGTATATGATAGTGCAAGTTTGCATAGTTTTGAGACTCTCTAACGAAATCATCCGCCAATCAATTAGTTCTTGGGGTTGAAATTCCCATGTCTCTTCCATAAAACGTTTGAGCCACACCTGTCTCGTCGCTAACCCGTGAGGAGAAATTATCTCTTGATATGCGGGGTCTATCTCAATAGTCGTATCAAAGTATTCAGCGAGCGGAGCGGCAGTCTGCCTCGCTCTCAAAAGTGGGCTACTTATAATTCTTAATGGCGCTTGGAATCTCTTTGACAAAATCGTACTCACGGCCTCCGCTTGCTCGATACCTTTATGGGTCAAGCCAGGATCTGGATCTTGACCCCAACTCGCAGTCGCTTCTCCATGTCTAACCAAAAACACATATGAACTTTTATCTTTCATAACGGCAAACCTCGAATTGTTAATGATAACAATTCTGAGGAAATAGGTCGTGACGAAATTTTAAATAAGAAGGCTTAACCCATTACACCATGCAATTTACTGATCTTAGTGAGGTAATTTAACAACTTTAGGAACCAAAAACTAAATAACGATCATCTGTCAAGACCAAGTATTGGCACTCCAGTGATCATGTTATAGTGAACCTATAAATCGAGATAGATTATCTTTCGGAGGGGTCTAATGATTTTGAGAAAAATTTATCCAGACTTCATGTCATCTTTTTCTAACAAATTCTGGTTGAGCACCCTTACGTTCGGAGCTCTTTTACTTTTCCATGCCTGTCTCTATGCAAATGACAAGTTGCCAATCCCCAGGCCAAATATAGTTCTTCTAATTGCAGACGATGCCTCGTGGCAACACTTTGGAACTTATGGAGCGAAAGCGCTGGACACGCCCAATGTAGATAAAATGGCAGAGCTCGGCCTAGTCTTCGAAAATGCATTCGCGAGCAGTCCAACATGCTCGCCGTCCCGAAGCGCAATATTAACTGGCAGAAATAGCTTTGAATTAGAAGATGGAATGCTACTTACCGGTTATCTGCCAAAAAAATTTGATACGTATCCAGCGATCCTCGAGAAAGCGGGTTATAAAATCGGATCAACCGGAAAGGGTTGGGGTCCTGGGGGACTATATGGAAGACCGGCAAATCCCGCGGGGACTCCATACACTTACTTAACTAAAAATTTCTATCGAAGTGAATTCGATGAAAGTCCGGTTGCCGAGGTTAATTATGCAGGCAACTTCAATAACTTTTTGTTCGATCGTCAGGAAAATCAGCCATTTGCATTCTGGATAGGCTTCCAAGAACCTCACACGCCTTATGCTAAGAGATTTGCGACCCACCGCCAAATTAAAAATTCAGACATCCAAGTCCCAAGCTTCTATCCCGAAACCGAGACTACCAGATCAGTCATCGCATCATACTTGGCGGAAATTGAACATCTCGATGATCAAGTGGGGGCAGTTTTTGAAGTATTAGACAATCATGAGGAGCTAGACAATACACTCATAATTTTTACATCTGATAATGGTATGCCTTTTCCAAGAGGAAAAGGAAATCTCTATGACCATGGATTGCGGATGCCCTTAATCGCATTTTGGCCGGAAATTATTACCCCCCAACGAAGAGTTGATGATCTGATATCACTCACGGATTTGGCTCCGACTTTTATTGATGTTGCAGGTTTAAAAATTCCAGATCAGATGTCGGGAAAAAGTTTGCTAGATTTTTTTCTTGCCGATGAAAGCGGAAAGATTCGAAGTTCAGGTAGAAAAGTTTTTGCGGGGACAGAACGACATGGCAAAAAAAGCGCCTGCAAACTCTGGAGTCTAGAAAATTTGCTTCCGGATGACGCTAAATGCGGAAATTATCCCAGTAGAAGCATACGTAGTAATGAGTATCTCCTAATTTGGAATGCAATACCCGATAATTTCCCTATTGCAACTGATGTCAAGGGTGGTCTGATCAAGGAAGAAATTGCGAGAAAAAATGATAATAAAAATAGGTACATCACCGTTAATATCGAGAAACGACCAGAATTTGAGCTATATCAACCAGTTACGGATCCCTACACCGTAAAAAACTTATCTTTAGACCCGATTCACAGCGCCAAATTTAATGAGATGAAGCAGGAGTTATTTAATTACCTAAAAGAAAGAAGGGATCCACGTGTACTGGGAAATCACGCACTTTGGGATTTGACTCCAGATTTTATATTGCATCAGGGCGCAACAGACTTTATATACTCTGCGAGAGGGCAAGGCGGGAATATTCCAAAAAAAAGACTGATTAAAATGCTAAGCATATATTATGAAGAGCTTGGATATGACCAAAATTATATAACCAAGGTACTTGATCGACTTGAAAAAAATATGAATTAAAAAAAAGGCGAAAGATATTTCTTGAAAAATGGATTTCTATTAAAAATACATAAAGTTGACGTTGTTACTTTTCTGGATATTTAGGTATCTGATATAGTTTAAGCGAAATATTAATGAATCCGATTTACCCGAACTGACTATTGCGGCAGATCTCAAATCAAGCTAACGAAGCTCTCGCGCAAGACCTATGAGCAATTTTGCAGAAGCATTGACGGCGAGGCCATGTCGATACTCTAGAATTGGCAATCTTTTCAAGGCGGAACTAATCTTATACTGGGTAGGACTTTGGTCCCAAGTTAAATTTCTCCATTGAGCCCTAGGCTCGCCAATCCAGGTCTTTGTGATTGGCCCGATTTCTTGGGGATATAAGGTAGCGTGACTCAAGGCAGCACCTGGACGACCGATGTTTGGAATATAGCGCCACGCCATCATATTATTAATATCCTTATTTTTTCGAAGATTACGTCTCTCAGGACCGATTACCTCTTCTGAATCATTCAAGGTGATTTCAATAAATTTATTGCCATAACAGCTTGCTGACGAATGCCACTTTTTTTTATGCAGTCGTACCTCTTCAATATCTGCATACACTTTCGGAATACCGGTTTGCTCTCGCCCTCCCATAATCGCCTCACAAACATCTTCCCAAAGAACAAGCACATAGGAGCCTTTCACCTCATCGATCTTTCCCCTGAAAATTACTGGAACAGTAACACCAATTACATTATAGCTTCGACCAGCTAGCCACCTGCAACCGTTGTTCTTTGCCGCAAAAATTTGAACGAGGGGTTCGGTTACCTCAAAACCTTGAGGTAAATATTGCTCCAATTGTTGGCGATCCGTCGTGTAGGAGAGAAAAATTGACGTAACTTCATCATGCACCACATGAGCATCTTCATCCATACTTCCCAATAAATCGTTCTCACCAAAATTGACCGGCATGGTGTAACTCATGTTGTGTTTAAATTCAAACATATATAAATTCCAAATTTTCAATCAATGGAAGCGCGTTTAAATGGGTTTTAAACGCAAGCGATATTGTAATTCAGTCATAACGGGCGCTATGGAAACGACTTACATTTATGTTATTGACTGTGTAAGCTTTACTAACATAAATTCAACACTTTGTGCCTCATTTTAATATAGCCTCTATTCTTACATAATCGTCTTGCTCATAAGCAACTGCTTTCAATAATTCAGACGGTGTAATTTTAAATATCTTCCCATATACTTCATCCTAATCTTTGTTCGTAACGCATAGAATTGGGTGATGTTTTTGGTTACTTATTACTAAAATAATCTCTGACGTCATTTCTATTTCTTTCAAAACATATTTTTGAACAATAAGCTCAAATCCCATGTATCCGTTTTTATAATCCCAATTTCAAGTATATATTAGTAGACTTTATCTAGAGGAGATTATGAGAACAAAGTTTTCTAAATAATAGTGTAGATCCCACATTACTGATCCTTAAGATTTTCTTAGAAAGTTTGTTTCTGTGATCAACGATTAGTAATGTTCACATAATCACAAAAAACATAATTTAACAGAGTTTTTTTGACCACTAATACTGGTATTTGTACACCTAGAAATTAAACTGGCTTTTTTATGGAGATAAGATGGACATACCTGATGATGTGATCGCTAGAAGAGACCTAAAGCGAAATAAGTTATTTAATTTTGCTTTACAAGTTCAGGGATTATTTTCCAAATTTGTCCTCGCCATTCTACTATGGTCTTCATGGGCCCTGTATTACTCGGATTTAGGACAAATCATCATCGGCAAGGTCTTAATCACTGTTATTTGTATTGGATTGGGTGTAATCGCACCTTTAATTGACTTAAATCAATCGCATGCAACAAACCCTTTGTGGACCGGACATGCGCGTTTTCATCTCGTATGGCAAGTGAGTGCTTTCATATACACCGCCGTTTTTAATATTCCTCTACTGTGGCTTAATTCAAACATTAGTATGCAACTAGTGGCGATAGTATTTGTTTATATGTGGCTGATAACCTTCTTAATCGCCTATTTCACTATGTCAGTTTATAACGGGAGACTGAACGATATAAACGGTGTACCAGAGAATATATATATTATTGTTGGTAAAGTTTTTATTGTTGACCGGAATTTAGAAGCTGTAGTCGCAATGACTTTAGTTACAACATTTGCTACTTATCTGATAATTTCGGGTTAAGAGGTATCTATGATTATTAACCCAGGTGAAATTAGTTTGAAAGATTCGCTCCAGATATGTCAGGCATCTATTAAAAAGGCGAGAGAACTGGACTTTATGCCCATTACTGTAACCGTTGTAGATGTGGGCGGCGTTATACGAGCAACATTATCTGAAAACGGCTCGGGGCTCCTACGGGCAGATATAGCGTATGCAAAAGCATGGTCGTGTATCGTCACAGGGTGGTCAACAACGACCATAAGAAATATCTTAGAAGAGCAACCGAGACTGGATAAGGCCGCCGCTAGTATGCAGATTCTCTCTGATGGAAAATTACTACCAACCCCCGGTGGTCTTCTGATTCAAAATGATTACAAGAATATCGGTGCCGTAGGAATATCAGGTGATAGGTCAGATGAAGACGAAATTTGTGCAATAGCAGGAATTGAAGCAGCCGGATTCGTTGCGGGACATAGAGCGATTTGAATTTTCACGACGTCAGGCTTATAAATATGCACCTGTTAAAACTATCTTCGATGGCAATTAACTATTTTGAAATAGGCTATTTCATGCGATTTTTGTTGAAAAAAATAATTTTTCCTATGCTCCGAGCTCATAATACTGAGGCAGACATCCAAAAAAAAATTGAACTGCGTTAGTCAAAAGAGTCCGTCGTAGGAGCCTCCATCCAACTGAATATTTTGGCCTGACATGTAACTAGATTGCTGACTGCAAAGAAACGCACAGGTATCTCCAAATTCTTTAGATTGACCAAATCGTCCTGCAGCAACTCTTGACAACAGAGACTGACGCGCCTCTTCGTAACTTAAACCGCGATACTCCATGAGAAAATTAGCATTGTCACGCTGGCGACCGGTGTCGAACATCTCCGGCAACATATTGTTGATAGTTACGTTGTCCACAACCGCTTCTTTAGATACCGCCTTCGATAACCCTGTTAACCCGAGACGTGCAGAAGCAGATATACACATTATAGCGGACGGCGACTTAACCATGGCTGATGTAATATTTATTATCCTTCCAAACTTACGTTCACGCATACCAGGTAAAACTGCCTGAATCATAAAAATAGGTGCCATCATGTTGGCAGAGATAGCAGCATCCCAATCTTTTTGGCTACTTTTTACAAAATCAACTGGATTTGGTCCTCCATTATTATTGATAAGAATATCAGGATCAGGGCAAGCATCTAGCAGTCGTTGTCTCCCGTTTGTAGTAGAGATATCTGCTTGAACTAACGAAACGTTACCACCTTGCGCCTGAATTTGTTCTGCAGTAGCTTCTAATGCTTCCTTCTTTCGCCCATTTATAAAAACGTGAACTCCCTCTTTAGCCAGTGACATCGCGCAAGCCTTTCCTAGCCCTCGGCTAGAACCAATTACCAACGCGATTTTCCCACTAATCCCCAGATCCATTATTCTATCCTTACTTTAGATATTTTTTGTCTGAAGCCTGTAACCCTAGCCATATTGCAGTTATTACACCCAGCAAAGCGATATTAAGAATTTACATTATTCATTTACAAAATCTTGATATCTGAATGAGGCATCAACACTATCATATTTCTGTCCAGCAAAAGTTTTTAAAACCGCTTCAAGAATTATTTTTGCACCCTCCACAGGCACCGCCATGCCAATCTGCATTCTTACACTCTCCTTCGAACCAAAAAAAGTAAATTTATCAGGAAATGTTTGGATTCTAGCGCGTTCTCTATTTGTTAATGCTCTTGGTTCATCCCAATGGTAAACGTGAGTTCCACCTCCACCACTACCTGTGACGGTATATGAAGGTCTTGTAGGATCCAAACGTTTATAAATCATGGACATTTTTGCGCCTTTAACGTTTAACCTTAAGTGTTCGGGTAAATTCGCTGTCCAGGCATTTTCTCCAGGTTTAATATGCTTTAATCTTTCAATGACTGTTGATGATTGTCTCGTAATTTCCTGATTTGCAACTGTCTCCTCAATTTTTGGAATTTCTATGCATTCTCTAACGGTTGTGGTTTTCATACTAGGTTTTGGCACTCTAAAAGTTAGTCCCAAGTCCGATCTCATTCCAATTATTATCACTCTGTGGCGTGCTTGTGGAACTCCATACTCCTCAAATTTATACAAATGTATTGTTAAGTTATAACCAAAGTTACCCGCATCTGCGAGATCTTTTAAAATAGTTTTAAACGCTACTCCAGAATTAGCACTTGATAGCCCAGAAACATTTTCTGCAAAAAAGAACTTCGGATTGAACTTATCAATATACCGAACCCCGTATGAGTATAAAGGACCAAATTTACCATCTAATCCTTTTGACTCTCCTACATTACTAAAATCATTACATGGAAAACCGTAAAGAAATCCATTTACAGAGGGAAGTTTTTCAATATCAACATCTCTAATATCGCTATTAATAACATCACAGTTGTCTTCATATTTTGCGATGTTATTTTCATATGTCATACAGGAATCGACGTGGTAATCAGTTGCCCATCGGTGAGAGAATTTGTATTCAACCCCTTTAAATTTTATCAATGCATTTTTTGCAGCTAACCCAAGACCTCCTGGTCCACAGTACATTTCTCCGATACTCATAGACTTTGATGGTATCTTTAGACCTGAGGTGTGAGGGTCATCATCAGAAAATTTAGTCTGAGGATTGTTCTCTTCTAAATCATTAGTGATTAACATGCGCAAAACCGAGGAGGAATTGACTCCATTTTTTCGGCATGCTAGGTTGAATCGATTTCTAAGATCTTCTGGCAATCTAAACTCGAATTTTGTGTTGCTTGAATTGTCCATACAAGTGAAGCACATACATTAGAAAATTGGAAATGTAAATATGTCTTGGGACTCAACTAAAAATATTGTAGATATGCCTAATGGTAACTTTAGGAGTATTCTAGGTTACGCGGGAGAATCACTTGCTATTGGTCGAGCATTAGTATGTGGATACAACCTTTTTTTCAAAGCATGGAGAGATGCAAAGTATGATGCTGTGCTTGATGCAAATGGGGTCCTACATCGATTAGAAATCAAACAAACGAGTGGGAATTCCAGTCTTTCAACATCCTCAGGTGGAAGAACGGGGCAACAAATTGACAGAAGTGCTGGCAGTAGAGAAAGACCACTATCGACGGAAGACTGTGACTTTATTTTAGGAACTCAGTCTTTGAATGGAAAGTGCTGGATAATCCCAGTGGAGATAATTGAACTTTTAGGAAGAAAAACTTTACCTTTTTATTTTCTGCAACATTTTGAAGAGAAATGGAAAATCTTTATGTTTGAAAATAAGTATATTATCAGTGGATTCAAAAATATGAACGACGATGATTTAAACCGCATATGTGGGTCACTATCAATCGACGTTCCAAAAGATCCGTTTATTCAGCTTGGGAAAAAAACTCGTGTTACAGTGAGTTCGAGAATATGGAAAATTGTAAATATTTGGTTAAAGATCTATCAATCCATTTAACTTTAACAATAATAGAACGTAACTGAAAACGATACAGCATCCCTCTATTAATGCAGTAAGTTTTTTTCGCACTCTAGTATCACCATATTTAGGCGTGTCAATTATAAAAAAAATAATGTCTTCAGTGTAAAACAAACTGTGAAACAATGGGAAAATCAACCTATAAAGACAAAATTTAACAAGTAAAAGAATGAATGAAGTTAATTTATTGACTTTTTTACTCCCACTCTATAGTGGAGGGTGGTTTGCTGGAAATATCATAAGTGACCCTAGAAATTTGAGGAATCTCATTAATAATTCGACTAGAGACTCGCTCAAGCAAGTCATATGGTAGCCTTGCCCAACGCGCTGTCATGAAATCAATGGTCTCTACAGCGCGTAACCCGATGACCCAAGCATATCGGCGAGCATCACCCACCACACCAACCGATTTAACGGGTATAAAGACGCAGAACGCCTGACTCGTCTTTTCATACCATCCATGAGCCCTAAGTTCTTCAACAAAAAGCGCGTCCGCCTCTCGAAGTAAGTCGGCGTACTCTTTCTTTACCTCTCCGAGTATACGAACGCCCAATCCAGGACCTGGGAAGGGATGTCGATGCACCATAGCAGGAGGTAATCCAAGTTCTACTCCAATTTTTCGCACTTCATCTTTAAATAATTCTCTTAATGGTTCCACTAACTTTAATCGCATATCTTTGGGTAACCCGCCCACATTATGGTGTGATTTAATAACATGTGCTTTGCCTGAATTAGACGCTGCCGACTCAATTACATCAGGATAGATAGTCCCTTGAGCGAGAAATTTCACGTTCTTGATCTTGGCTGATTCTTGATCAAAGACCTCAATGAAGGTACTGCCAATCAACTTTCGTTTTATCTCTGGGTCAGTGACATTTTTCAACCGATTCAGAAATTTTTCTGCTGCATCTATCCGGATTACTTTCACACCCATGTTTTTAGAAAACATTTCCATAACAGAAAAACCTTCATCTTTGCGTAATAATCCATTATCTACAAAGACACATGTGAGCTGATCACCAATGGCTTTATGCAATAAAGCGGCTACCACGGAGGAATCAACACCGCCTGAAAGTCCCAACAAAACGTTGCTATTCCCGACCCTTGATCGTACTTGGGCGATTTGGTCATCGATGATTGCCATAGCAGTCCAACTAGGTTTACAGCCAGAAATCCGAAATAAAAACTGTTTGAATATCTCGCTTCCCTGCGTTGTATGAGTGACCTCGGGATGAAATTGGATACCATATAAATTTCTTTTATCATCTGCCATTCCTGCGATTGGACAAGACTCAGTCGATGCAATGCACAAAAAGCCCTCAGGCATCCTAGATACGTTATCTCCATGACTCATCCAGACATCCAATAAAACATCTCCAGATTCATCAACATAATCAGATATTTCCATCAAAAGAGCGGACGCATACTCCACTTTTACTTGAGCATACCCAAACTCGCGGCGATCGGAATTTTGCACAACGCCGCCCATTTGAGCTGCCATTGTTTGCATGCCATAACAAATACCTAGCACTGGAATGCCCATAGTTAGCACTGACGGAGCAACACCCGGGGCCGAATTCCCCTGAGCTACCGATTCAGGGCCACCTGACAAAATAATAGCGGTTGGGTTTAATTCTGTTATTTCCTCTGGATCGATACTCCACGCTCTAATTTCGGAATAGACGCCAAGCTCCCTTACCCTGCGAGCAATCAACTGAGTATATTGGGAGCCAAAATCAAGAAGAAGAACTTTTTCTGAGCGCAAATCATTCTTCATACCAATTCATCACTCCCGAACAATAGCGCTGACCCTTCAGACATAGTGATTTCTTTTTTTACCCATCGCAAATTAACCAGCTCGGACGGGATAATTTGGTGCTTCCTTTGTGATATGAACATCATGTACATGACTTTCCCCAATCCCAGCGGAAGTAACTCTTACAAATGTTGGCTCAGTTCGCATTTGTTCAATCGATGAACATCCTGTATAGCCCATGGCAGACCTCAAACCTCCCATCATTTGATGTATGATAGTGGTTAGCGGGCCTTTGTAGGGTACACGACCCTCGATTCCTTCGGGCACTAGCTTTTCAAATCCATCATCAATATGCTGGAAATATCGATCACTTGAGCCTTGTATTCGCGACATCGCACCCAAGGACCCCATTCCACGATATGATTTGTAGGATCTCCCCTGATAAATTTCAATTTCACCCGGCGCCTCTTCTGTTCCTGCGAGCATGGAACCCATCATTACGGAACTTGCACCTGCCGCTATTGCCTTAGCCATATCACCAGAAAAACGGATACCGCCATCTGCTATGACAGGAATATCTCGATCTCGTAGGGCATCTGCAGCCGCGGCTATTGCAGAAACCTGTGGCACACCTATACCGGTGATTACCCGAGTTGTGCAGATGGATCCCGGGCCAATCCCAACTTTAACACCATCGACACCCGCATCAGCAAGTGCTCTGGCGCCATCAGCAGTCGCCACATTGCCTCCGATTATTTGAACTTGAGGATAGTTACTCTTAATCCAGTGGACACGATTAATAACGTTTTTTGAATGTCCATGCGCTGTATCCAAAACCAAAACATCTACTTGAGCCTCGACCAATTTTGCGATTCTTTCCTCAGAATCCTCTGCTACACCCACGGATGCTCCAACTCGAAGCCTACCTTGATCATCTTTGCACGCATCTGGATACTGTTCCGCTTTATCAATATCAGTCACCGTAATTAATCCGCGCAGTTCAAAATCATCATTTACAACCAGTACTTTTTCAATTCGGTGTTCTCGAAACAAGTCGCGAACCACATCTGCCTCGACACCTTCTTTTACAGTAACCAACCTATCTCTAGGAGTCATCACAGAAGTAACTAGTGCGTCCATGTCTGAAACAAAACGGACGTCTCGCCGAGTGACAATTCCTATTAACGCTCCATTTTTGAGGATTGGTACACCAGAAATATTATTTGCTTCAGTGAATTCATGTAAATCTCTGAGGGTTGCGGTCGCCTCTATGGTAAATGGATTTTTGACCACGCCACTCTCATACTTTTTAACGGCCCAAACTTCTCTAGCCTGATGATCTGGACTCATACTTTTATGTACGATTCCAATTCCACCCTCTTGAGCGATAGCAATTGCAAGACGAGACTCTGTTACAGTATCCATTGCAGCGGATAATAAAGGAATGTTCATCCTGATTCCGGTGGTCAACCGTGTGTAAAGCGTTACATCCCTGGCAGTAATTTCGGAGTACTTAGGCACCAAAAGCACATCATCAAAAGTAAGCGCTTCTTCAATAATTCGTAACATTAGAGTGCCTATTCCTGAAAGGAAAACAAAGTGGATAATAAGAAGCATAGTATAGTTTAGCTACTTCTCTGAGGTAAACTAATAATTGCCCGCGCACCGGGATCAAAAAGCCAATTTAAATGAAACAATTTTTAAAAAAGCAGAATTCAAGGCGCGAATAAACAATGTGTGAAAAGTCTGTTATATACTTAGCCCATGATTAAAGCTCCAGAAAAACATCAAATCTTGAGTGTTAGCCAATTGAACCAAAACGTTGGACAACTCTTAGAACAACATTTACCGAAACTTTGGGTAGAGGGAGAAATATCAAATCTATCTCGACCAGCATCAGGACACTTGTATTTCACACTCAAAGATCAAAATGCGCAGGTCCGTTGTGCAATGTTCCGAAACAATCAGAAATCCATAACATTCGGTATAAAAAATGGTTTACAAGTGTTGGTGCGCTGCAGGGCTGGCATCTATGCTGGTCGGGGCGACTATCAATTAATAATAGAGCATATGGAAGAGGCTGGCTTTGGTATTCTCCAACGCAAATTCGAAGAACTGAAGCATCGATTAAATACAGAGGGCCTTTTTGCGTCGAAATCTAAAACGCAAATCCCTTCATCCATACAGCACATTGGGGTGATAACATCACCAAGTGGAGCAGCAATACGTGATATATTAGCCGTTCTCTCTCGTCGCTTTCCATATATCAAAGTCTCTATCTATCCTTCCTTGGTTCAAGGCGAACGAGCCGCTAAAGAAATAGTAAAAGCAATTCAACTGGCCGACGCAGATAATCGATGTGACGTGCTTCTTTTGAGCCGCGGTGGTGGATCACTCGAGGATCTATGGCCTTTTAATGAAGAAAGTGTGGCGCGTGCGATTTATTCATGTCAATTACCCTTGATTAGTGCAATCGGGCATGAAATTGATTTTACAATTGCAGATTTTGTTTCTGATCATAGGGCAGCAACACCATCAGCGGCTGCCGAATTGCTGAGTCCAGATTCCCAAAAGATCCTTCAGCAATTTGTCCATATGGAGCAACAACTTGTTAAATTAATGAAGAGACGAACTCAAGACCTACATCAAAAATGTGATCTTCTTAGTCAGAGATTAAAACATCCCTCTCGAAAACTAGCAGATCAAGCAAACAAACTCGAAAATCTGCATAAAAGACTCCGTCAGTCTGTAAAAAATAGGTTGGAGAGAAAAAATTTTCACTTTGATTCAATTTCTACCCGCTTCAAAGCTAATCCACCCAATAAATTAATAACTTCAATTCAAAAAGACCTTTCTCTCTATGTTAAGAGACTTCATCCAGCAGTAACACAGCAGCTAGCGCGTTTTGAGTCTCGCTATATCCAAGCTGTGACGACACTTGATGCATTCAGTCCAGTAAAGACTCTCGGCCGAGGTTATTCGGTCTTGAAAAGTGAGCAAGGTGTTGTAATAAAATCAACGTCTGATGTGGGCATTGAAGAATTAGTCACAGCACAACTAGTGGATGGAGAGATTGTCTGTTCGATCAACAGAATAACAAAAAATGTAGTTCGGTCATTCTCAAACAAATGAAGGTATATTATCTCGCTGACCTACAAGTTCCTCTTACCATATTTAGTGATATTTTTGGTTCTTCGTTTACGGCCTTCAACTCCGCCAGAGTAAGAGCGTTTGTAAGGGTTTTCTCCCGTTTTGAATTCCACCTTGACTGGCGTACCTTCCAAGCCTAACTCTCTTCTGAAGACTCTCTCTAGGTAACGAGTATAGTGTGGGGGTACTGACTCCGTTTGATTACCATGAATAATAATCAGTGGCGGATTACGCCCTCCAGAGTGAGCGAACCGCAATTTTATCCGCCGCCCTTGGATCATCGGGGGTTGGTGAATTCCCACTGCACCCTCTAAAATATTTGTAAGTTTAGCGGCACTAAGCCTGTGGGTTGCAGATAAATACGCTGTTTTTATCGACTCATAAAGTTTGCCTACACCGGTACCATGCAGGGCCGAAATAAAATGTACTTTAGCAAAATCAGCGAATCGTAATCTTCGTTCTATTTCAGTTTTCACATTTTCGCGTTGACCCGTGCTAAGCCCATCCCATTTATTGAAGACAACAACAACTCCCCTTCCAGCATCAATAACGGAGCCTATTAGGTGGAGGTCTTGCTCCACTAATCCTTCACGCGAATCCACCAAAATGAGAACCACATTACTTGCGTCGATCGATTGTAAAGTTTTCACTATGGAAAACTTTTCGATCGCTAACTTTACATTTTTGCGTTTTCTTACTCCGGCAGTATCAATTAACGTATACCGCTGGCCATGTCGTTCATAATCAATAAAAACACTATCCCTAGTGGTACCTGGTTCATTAAAAACTACTACCCTTTCTTCACCGAGCATCCGATTAACAAGAGTTGATTTTCCTACATTTGGGCGTCCCACCACACCCACTTTAATGCTATCCCCCAAATCTGAACTTAATGTATTTTGAGGCTCAAAACGCTTCAAAACAACTTCCATAATTGCACGAACACCTCTGCCATGAGAGGCTGTAGTGGGAAAGATTTTAGGAAATCCCAACTGGTAAAAATCTACTAAAGCCGCTGCTGGATCAAGCCCGTCAATTTTATTGGCAACCAGATACACTTTAGCGTTTCTTCTTCTTAATTTGTCAGCAATCAGATAATCAGCCGACGTAATACCTTCTCGACAATCAACCATAAAAAGAACAACGTCGGCCTCGTTAATTGCCTGCAATGATTGTTGCGCCATTTCCACATCAATACCCACCTCTTCACCGCTAATCCCTCCCGTATCGATCAACATAAAACGTCGGTCAAACATGTCTCCATGACCATACTTACGATCTCTTGTTAAGCCAGAAAAATTGGCCACTAAGGCGTCTCGGCTACGAGTAAGACGATTAAATAAAGTAGACTTACCAACGTTGGGTTTGCCGACCAAGGCAATCACGGGAATCATAAAAACACCGACCAGACATAGCTTGTGATAATATTTAAGTTTATTAGTTCTAGCGCGGTTCAATCCCGAATGAGGAAAGCAATCCGCTATTTGACTGGACTATCAGTAAACCCGAATTAACTAGCATAGGGGCGCGAACTCCACTTCCATCTATTCTAGCACGCCCCACAAATCGACCATCCTCCATGCTTAAAAGATGAAGGTATCCAAACGAGTCGGCAACTGCAATGGCACCACCAAAGGCAACAGGGGCAGTCAACCTGCGCAAAAACAAATCCTCATTCGTCCATACGACCCGACCACTACCAGCCTCAAACGCACGTAATTTATCGTCCGCTTCTGTGACAAAAACTTTATCTCTTCCGAAAGTTGGTGTTTGGTGCGAGGAGCTCTCTTGGGACCAGAGTTGTCGACCAGTACCTCGCGTAATCGCACCAAGTTGACCTTGATAACTCGCCGAGTATAAAACGTCACCCACCAGTACTGGATCACCATCTATGTCCACCATTCGCTGTAGCTCGGTCCTACCTTTTGGTAAAGCTAAACGCGTCTCCCACACCAATGAGCCATTTGCGGTATTAAATGCAACTAATTTTCCAGAATCGAATCCTGCCAGCACCATATTATCTGTAACCAGTGGACTGCTAGTACCGCGTACAGACAATATCGGGGCGCTACCATCATGGCGCCAAAGTTCTTCACCATTATCTGATTTTAAGGCATAAATCTTGTCATCAATCGTCTGAACAACCACAATTTTGCCATTGCTTTGAGGCGCGGTAAGCACTTCTGTCGCCATTTGTCGTTTCCATAAAACTTTACCATTCAACGCATTAAGAGCGTATACCTCCCCCTCGATACTGCCCACCAGAACCAATCCACCGCCATTACCCACACCTCCGGATAAACTGATCCCTAATCGAGTTCTCCAAATCTTGTTGCCACTCTCAAGTGCTAACGCAAAAACATCACCTTGATGATTTGCGGCAAAGAGCTTACCGTCGCTTGAACTCGGGCGAAGACTTACTCGATATTTTTCGTCGGCCCCTCCTAATGACGATGACCATCTGCGAACTATACTAATTTCCTCATTAAAGTCTTTTAAATCTGCGGGCTTTATCTCTCCATCTCCATCTTCGCCTCCAAGCCAAGTGCACCCAGAAAAAAGAAACGCTCCAACCAGCCATATTGAATATCGGATACTCAACCCCCCACCTCCTGACTATTCGCTTGTTCTGATTGGGGTTCTTGAGAGAACACATCTTGCTCATTTTTATTCAAATCTCGTCTTTTATGGAGGACAACATCTGAGACCTCACGTAGCTTCATTTGAAGCACAGCAACAGAAATATTTTCTCGCGATTCATTAGAATCGAGCGCAGACTGATATGCCGAATGAGCCGCTGCACGATTTCCCTGTATCAAATAAAAATCTCCCTTCGCCTCTTCAAACAACGACTTATGAGAACCAGTATCAATTCCCTGCACTAGACTTAGCGCCTCTTCGATTTTACCCCTCGCAGACTCTACCCTCGCCAATCTAAGTCTTATTATAAGGAAATCTGGTTCATCAGAACGGCTCTCCATAACTATCCTCAATTCTTTGGCGGCTGCGTCTAGTTTATCTTGCTCAACATCCATCCGAACCTTTGTTAGTTTAGCTAACTGAGAATAAAGAGTATTTCGATATTCTTTGTTTATACTCTCAGCAATTTCTCTAATATTTTGGATAGCATCCTGTGCAATAGGTTGACTTGTCCCATGTCGACTAAGCTCTTCAATAAGATAAGCGAAATTTTCCGAAGCTTCCTCAGATTGGTTTCTCTGTTGTTGATCGACATACTGCCAAATAAAAAAGCCCACAAAGATCGTTCCAAATACCAAAAGTATTCGGTTTCCGTAACGAGACCACCAATTCTTCAGGGCCTCTATTTGTTCCTCTTCAGTTATATGATCTGCCACATAAATCCCTTATTTAACCAAAAATATTATTTATTATTTCGATCAACCGGCTTTGATCGATTGTTTCTTGATCTCTTTTCTCTCTAAGGTATTTGATCCCCAATGTTTGGCTAGCACACTCATCCTCCCCGAGAATCAGCGCCAACCTAGCTCCACTCTTGTCTGCTTTTTTCAATTGGGCTTTAAAAGTACCGCCACCGCAATGCCTTTCAATTTTCAGATGACTGCAAGCAGTTCGCAACTCCTCTGCTATTGCACTCGCCTCCGTGATGACGTTACCCACAGCGACAATGTACACATCTAAATTATTGCGAATACTATCGGGGAATGCACTTTCTTCGTCAAGCAACAGTAATAACCTTTCCAAACCAATCGAAAATCCAATACCTTGACATGCCTTTCCTCCCACTTGCTCCACCAAGCGATCGAATCGACCACCACCACAAACCGTTCCCTGGGCCCCCAAAGAATCGGTAACCCATTCAAAGACTGTCCTGGAGTAGTAGTCTAAACCTCGCACCAAACGCGGATTTGTCTGGTAATCAATATTTGCTGAGTCTAACAAACTGCTGACTTGATCAAAATGGTCTCGTGAAGAATCTCCCAAATAATCAGTTAACTCAGGAGCATCAGATAATAGCGATTGAACTGAAGGATTCTTACTATCCAAGATACGCATTGGGTTCGAACTTAGACGACGTCGACTATCATCGTCCAGGAGATCCCGATGATCGTTCAAAAAACTCACCAACTCACTGCGATATCTGACTCGATCCTCCAACTCACCCAAAGTATTTATTTGTAACTTGATAGTTGACTCAATTCCCAATCGGCGCCAAAAACGTGCTGTCATAATCAATATTTCTGCATCGATATCTGGTCCCGCTAATCCAAACGCCTCTGCTCCCAATTGATGAAATTGGCGCAGTCGACCTTTTTGCGGACGCTCATGGCGAAACATTGGTCCGATGTACCAAAGACGTTGTGACTGATTATGGAGTAAACCATTCTGAATACTCGCCCGCACACAACCAGCAGTACCCTCGGGCCGCAGACTTAGATTGTCTCCATTTCGATCATAAAAGCTATACATTTCTTTTTCGATGATATCCGTAACGGAACCAATTGTTCTATTAAACAATTCGCTTTGTTCCAGAATTGGAAAACGTATCTCTCGATAACCATAAGAACTGAGTATTTCAGCCAGATGGTGCTCTACATACTGCCATTTAGCTGAATCGTCAGGGAGGATATCATTCATCCCCCGAATTGATTGAATCTTCATTTATTCGCCTTAATTGAGATAGCAAAATTGGCATAAAAATGTTCTTTTAAGGGATCATCACATTACATCATATGAACGCTTAGTCACGTACAATAATGTTTTTATCTTCTAACTCAATCTGACTTTGCTTAGATGCCGCTTTTAATCGGATTTTTCGCTCCAACTCATCAATGAGATTTTCCTGACCAATCTTATGATCAGGCTCTCCATCAATATAAACTAAATTGGCTGGAGAACCGCCTGTCAAGCCAAAATCCGACTCCTTTGCCTCCCCAGGCCCGTTGACAATACATCCGATTATGGACACGTCCATCGGAACTTTGATATCCTCTAGACGCTCCTCAAGAGCATTAACTGTTTTGATAACATCAAAGTTTTGCCTCGAGCAACTCGGACAAGCGATAAAATGGATTCCTTTACTGCGCAATCTCAAACTCTT
>NZEU01000019.1 GCA_002689135.1 Porticoccaceae bacterium | reverse complement strand
TAAGTTGGCCTCCACCATTTCTTTTTTTGCGCGTCGGGACATCGCTTCTCCAATTGTTAAGCGACGATTAATATCCTTGATTTGAATAATACTGAATCCCGTGTCTGTCTCAATTTTTCCTAATTTCTTCTGCGACCGCTGAATTTCAGATAGCTCATTCTGGATATTCCCGGCCCAGGAGGGACCCGTGATGGAGAGTGTTTGTGACCATTCATAGTTACTTTCGTTTCCTGGGAAGTTTTGAATAAAGAATTTTCGTGGCATCTTAGCACGACGAACACATAGCTCTTGAATATACTTCTCTTCACGACGGACCGCGTTTATAGAGGTTTTTATGTTGGTTACTAGCGGGTCAAATTGTCTCGGCGTCAATTTAAAAAACTTGAAGAGGTTCGCTAGTTCTTGGATATTTTTTGTAGCGCTTTTGGACATTCGACCATAGCGGGTAATCGACCGAGTTGTTTTAGCGAATTGTTTCTTTAGTTCGGTGAAGCGTTCTGATGCTTCTTCTGGATCAAGACCACCCTCGTGCTCTTCCTCAGAAGTAGGATCTTCACCGTCATCCTCATCATTTTCTGCTTTCATCGCCTCCGCAGCTTGCTGTTGAGCTAAGGCAGAGGGAACATGATCCATTGGATTAAGATATCCACATATGATGTCAGTGAGGCGTCGCTCTCCTGTGGCTATCTTGTCATATTCTGCAATTATTTTTTCCACTGACTTTGGCCACTCAGCGATGGCGGCCATCAATTCTCTTGTTCCTTCTTCAATTCGCTTTGCAATTTCTATCTCACCTTCGCGGGTCAATAACTCAACAGACCCCATTTCCCTCATGTACATGCGGACAGGATCAGTAGTTCTATGTTGCTCTGACTCGACGGATGCGAGCGTTGCTGCTGCTTCTGCCGCAGCAACTTCATCTGGTGTGTTGTCTCCGGCTAGCATCAAAAGCGTTTCAGCGTCTGGAGCTATTTCAAACACTGTTATACCCATATCATTAATCATTTGTATTATATCTTCAACTTGCTCGGGATCAGCGATATGTTCAGGTAAGTGGTCGTTCACCTCAGCATAAGTAAGATAACCTTGCTCGCGCCCTTTGGCTATGAGGTCTTTGATTCCGGATTGTTTCTTGTGATTGTTATCGGACATATGAATATTGAAAATGAAAATTAGCGAGTCAGTATAGCTGATATGGTGCTTAGTGTCCCAGACTATTTTTCCTTATTTCCTATTTTTATGAAACTTACAAGCTTTTGTTTTATATCTTCTTTTATATCTTTTTCAGGACTCTTATCGGGGAGTTCGAAAAGTAATTTATACAGCAACTTGACGTCACTTTCACCGAGAGTTTTGCGTTTTAATATAACCTTTGCTTGTTGAACGCGGGGCAGTGCAGAAAAAAGTTCCCTAGAGACGTGGTCAAATGCATCACAAAACTCGTCGGCATTCCTTCTTTTTGTATCGAACGATGCACTGTACAAATCGAGTAGCGTAAGACTTCTTAAATACTCTACGTCTTGCTTAAGTTTAGGATCACTTATCCAATAGGTTAAAATTTGATGTGTGTCATATTCGGGATATTTTCGGATAAAATCTAGTAATCGCACAAAAATATTAATTTCATTATTTTCAGATTGTTGAAGAATAGATACGTCTCGAATATGTTTTGAGAGAGCTGGGTGATTGATTAGTAATCCAGTGAGATAGTGAATTGGGGCTAATCTCAGTTTTTTCTTCGGTTTTTTTTGAATAGGTAGGCTTAATTTTGATATTTCATATATTCTCTCTGCGCTGTCGTTATCGTAGGTTCCTGTCAATTCTGAATTTGTTAAACTCTCCCTTTCACTTTCGCTTTCATAGTAGTTGCTGTTATCGTCAGATATAAAATGCCTTAAATCGTCTGTTGACACCCCTGTTCTTTCAGCAAGCTCTTTGAGCATAAGATGTTTAAAAACACCATGCGGAATTTTGTTTATATGTGGTGTACATATTTTGCTGAATTTTGCTTTTCCATCAGCTGTATTGAGATCTACTCCACTCATCATTTTAGTGAAAAAGAATTCAGATAGAGGCAGAGATGCCTCAATTAAATCCAGAAATACTTCTTTTCCTTGATCACGAATTAAGCTATCTGGGTCATGACCATCGGGTAAGAAAAGAAAGCGAGCGGTTAAACCGTCGTGTAGCTCGGTTAATGTGGTATGTAGAGCGCGTCCAGCTGCAGCGCGTCCAGCGACATCTCCATCAAAACAAAATACGACTTCCGAAGTATAACGAAAAATTTTTTCGAGATGATGCTTGCTAACCGATGTCCCTAATGTGGCTATTGCGTTGTTCACACCATGTTGAGCGAGAGCTATGACGTCTAAATACCCCTCTACTAAGAGAAGTTTCGGCATGTTTTTTAATTCTCTTCGGGCCTCGTAAAGCCCGTATAACTCTTGTCTTTTTACGAATATGGGTGTTTCTGGGGAGTTAATATACTTAGGTTTGCTCTCATCCATTACGCGCGCACCAAAACCAATGGTGCGTCCACGGTTGTCACGAATTGGAAAAATGATGCGATTACGAAAACGATCATAAAGCCCTCTTTCGTCTTTTTTTTTGACAATCATCCCAGATTCATTTAACAGGCTTTTCGAATGTGCGTCGATTCCCACATTCAGAAGAAGATTATCCCAACCGGGGGGAGCGAAGCCGATACCGTATTTTGCTGCAATTTGACCGCTTAACCCGCGTTGCTTTAAATAGCTTGTAGCTTTATCTGCATATTTATGGGTTCGCAACTGTAGCCTAAAAAATCTGTCACACTGGTCAAGAGTGGAATATATACTTTTTCGTTTTTTATCCTCGTTTTTTAGACTAACGTTTGTTGATGGCGCTTGTACTCCAGCGACAGCAGATAGCACCTCTATCGCGGCTACAAAATCGATTCTTTCGAATTCCATTATGAAGTTTAATGCACTGCCGCCCTTGCTACACCCGAAACAGTAATAAAATTGTTTGTCTTGTGCTACTGAAAAAGAAGGCGTCTTTTCGTCATGAAAAGGACAGCATGCCGAGTAATTCTTACCAGATTTTTTAAGTTTTATTCTTGTACCGATGATATCAACGATGTCAATTCGCGACAAAAGATCATCGATGAAATGTTGTGGTATAAGTCCGGGCATTTAATTGACACAGAAACCGTAGCTAAAGTGCTGTTAGTGTACCCGTTGGCAAGAAAAATTTGAAATGATCCCGCTGAGCGCTGCACGTAAAACTCTACAACCTAGCTTAACGCTTTATTTCTGGATTAGTAAAGTCTTGTGAATTTCCGGGATTCCCTGGAAACCTTTTTTTGATTTCTCTTGACCGCCGCGGCTGCCTTTCGTTTACGTTCCCATGTGGGTTTTTCATAAAATTCGCAACTTCGCACTTTTGCCAGAATTCCGGCTTTCTCACACGACCTTTTGAACCTGCGAAGCGCTATGTCAAAGGGCTCATTTTCTTTTATGCGAACACTAGGCATTTAATTGTTTTCCTTTGTTTCAACGATTTCTCCAGGAAACATAACTTTAACTTCTAGAGAGCGCGGAGTATAACGAGTAATTTTTTATCATGCAAAGATCTTAAAGCTTAAGTTTATGAGATAATAGCAATCAATAAGTGCTTGGGTAAAATTTGAAAAATAATTTATTGGCGATGAGTATTCCAAATTGATAATATTTAGAGGGAATTAGAAAAATGCGCGTTTTAGGAATTGAAACATCGTGTGACGAAACAGGTATTGCGCTTTACGACAGCAACATTGGATTATTAGCTAACCGTGTTTATTCTCAGGCATTGCTCCACGCTGAATTTGGTGGGGTTGTCCCAGAGCTTGCCTCGCGCGATCATGTAAAAAAAATATTGCCGTTAATATCTTTGGCTCTTAGGGATGCTTCCCTTAAAAAAACTGATTTGAATGCAATTGCGTACACAAGAGGCCCGGGGCTAGCCGGTGCTCTAATGGTGGGGGCCGGAGTTGCATCATCGTTGTCCTTTGCGTTGAACATTCCAGCATTGGGCATACACCATATGGAGGGCCATTTATTGGCGCCAATGTTAGAAAAAGATCCTCCAAAGTTTCCTTTCATAACGCTCTTAGTTTCAGGGGGGCATACTCAACTGGTACATGCAGAGGCACTTGGGAAATATAGGATTATAGGAGAATCGAGGGATGATGCAGCTGGAGAGGCATTCGATAAGATAGCCCATTTGATGGGTTTAGGTTACCCGGGAGGCGCTGAGGTTGAGAGAATGGCTCAATTTGGAGATGTAACTAGATTTCAGTTTCCGCGTCCAATGACAGATCGTCCCGGACTTGATTTTAGTTTTTCTGGGCTAAAAACGCATACCAAGAATTTAGTTGTAAATAACAGTGGAGTGGGAGGCTTACCTCACGCTGATACCATTGCCGATATCTGTGCTGGACTTCAAGAGGCAATAGTCGACACTTTGGTTATAAAAAGTTCACGGGCGCTCCGATTAGAGGGGTTGTCAAGGCTAGTTGTTGCTGGCGGTGTGGCTTCTAACGCTAGATTACGTGAAAAGCTTAGCAGTGTGTTGTTGGATATTGGAGCGTCAGTTTTTTATGCGAGGCCTGAATTCTGCACCGATAATGGAGCAATGATCGCTTATGCTGGGTGTCAGCGGCTTCTTGCGGGAGAGTCGAGTAATCTATCAATTTCTGTTAAGCCGCGATGGCCAATTTCTTATCTATCAATGCAGGGAGACTGATTGTCAATGGACATAGTTTACATATCAGATCTTCAAATAGAGACAGTTATTGGCATATTTGATTGGGAGAGGGAGATTAAGCAAGTTGTAAGTCTCGATCTCGAAATGGCAACAGATATTCGGAAAGCTGCGCAGACTGATGACATTCAATTTGCGATCAACTACAAAGCTATTGCAAAAAGAGTCATTAAGTTTGTACAGGAAAGTAAATTTTTCTTGGTTGAACGAATGGCCGAAGAGGTTGCAAAGCTGATCCTTGAGGAGTTTTCAGTAACATGGCTACGATTGCGAGTTAGCAAACCAGGTGCTCTTAGGGGGTCAAAGGATGTGGGTATAATAATCGAGCGTGGAGCGAAAGCATCTTGTCCCTGATTTACTTAAGTGTTGGTAGCAATATTGATGCCTCTAGAAACATCAAGTCTGCCTTAGATAGCTTGGAACAACAATTTGGACCATTATTGATCTCCTCGGTGTATGAGAGCAAGGCTTTAGGGTTTCAGGGAAAAAATTTTTTAAATTTAGCGGTGGCGCTAGAGTCCCATCTTCCTATCAATCAGACTTTGAATGTCTTAAAAAAAATTGAGGACTTACAGAAAAGAGATAGGAGTGCACCAAAATTTTCAGATCGGACCATGGATATAGATATGTTGTGTGTTGATGACCTCAAGGGTAATTTTGATGGTATAAGTTTACCTCGCGCGGAGATTCTCGAAAATGCTTTTGTATTGCTACCGTTAGCCGAAATTGCTCCAGATTGTATACATCCCTGCACCGGTTTAACTTTCTCAAATCATTGGCAGGTCTTCAACAAAGACCTCCAGTCCCTCTGGAAAGTGGACTTTGTCTGGAGAGGAAAACAAATTAGTTTCAGGTAAATTCCTAGGCTTTCTGTAAAGTGTCAGTTGAAGAAAGATCAAAAAAGGCTATTAGAGGCGCCTCCGTCAACTGCAATTGTTTGACCCGTAACGTATGTTGCGATATTTGACAAAAAAAATGTGGTCTCTGCTATATCAGATTCTGAGCCGAGGCGGCCAATTGGTATAGATGCAAGAATTTTGTTATGCTTAATTTTATCATCTTGCTCGTGTGCAGGCCATAGAATTGCGCCCGGTGCGACACTGTTCACTCTTACTTTCGGTGCTAGTTCAAGGGCTAATGACTTCGTCATGGCAATGTTACCGGCCTTGGCAATTGAATATATAGAATGTTTTTTAAGCGCCTGTCTAGCATGCATATCAGAGATATTTACTATGGAACCTCGACTCTTTTTGAGGAAGGGTGCGAGTTTTTTACTCAAAAAGAATGGACCTTTGAGGTTAGAGTTGATTAGATCATTCCAGTCACTTTCATCAGCAGTTTCGAGCATAGTTGGATAAAAACTCGAGGCATTATTTACCAGAACATCCAGTCGTCCGATTGAATCAATCAAAGTGATTATTCTTTTAATGCTGATGAGTTCATTTAAGTCGCCTTGCACTAAAAAAGCGCTCTTTGAGCGTTTTTCATTTAAGTTTTCATAGAGACGGTTGGCCTCAGCCGCAGATTTATTATAGTGGATAATGACGTTAAAATTTCTTGAATGGAATACATTGATTATTTCGCAACCAATCCGTTTAGCAGCGCCCGTTACTAATATTACTTGATTATTTCTCGATTCTGACATTTTGGATTCTTCTCTTTAAACTACCGAAAAATTATACGTCAATTTAAATTCGTCGAGGGCTTGAAGACGCTTTTTCCTTATTAGATCTCCAATTTCATACCCTTTCAAGTCGCGACGGAGTATATCTGACACATCGACATTGGCTACTATTTTTTGTGCTTCTTTTAAGTAGATTGATGCTCTGGAAGGATGACATGATTTTGTTTGAGCGTCTAAACAAATTAATAAGCTGTCTAAATTGTCGTTTGATTGGGTTGCGCTGACGCTCAGCAAAATTCCTAGTATTTCTTCCGAACTAGTTTTATGAACGGTTTGGGGTAATTTTCGACAGTGATGTGCAATTAACGCAAGTCTTCGAAATTTACTGGGAACTTTTAATCGATTACAGAGCTCAGACAACAGCGACTTATCGTCATTGTCTTCGGTTGACTCCATTTGGTTTGATTCTTCAGGTCCGTGGTTGATATTGGCAAATGTTGCTGCGAATCGAACCATGATGTTCTCTGACAGCAGAGCCACGTTTACAAGAGAGTCTATAGGATTGTTTACAAAACATTTTTTTTTGCTGTATCTGGAATCTTCTGATAGTTTAAAAACGGAGTCTAATTCTGGTATCAGAAATTCCAAGGCTCCGCATTCATGCAAAATCTTAAAGTATACATGGGGAGTTTTTTCTCCGAGGGCTTTTTCCGTTTCCTTCCAGATGCGCTCAGCAACTAAAAAGCTGAGTTCTCCACTCAATGCTACCTCTCGCATTATTGAAATTGTGGATTTTGCAACGCGGAACCCCAGATGATGATAGCGTGCGGCAAAACGCGCTGTACGAAGTACTCTGACTGGGTCCTCACGGAACGCGCTCGAAACGTGTCGTATTTTTTTTTCTCTGATGTCTTTTTGACCGTGAAATGGATCTATAAGGCATCCCTCGGAGTTCTCTGCAATAGCATTTATGGTAAGGTCTCGGCGCCTAAGATCGTCTTCCAGTGTAACTTCGGCGGAGGAGAAAAAAGTAAAGCCATGGTACCCGTAATCAGTTTTTTTTTCGGTTCGTGCTAGCGCATATTCCTCTTTACTGACTGGGTGTAAAAATACAGGGAAATCCTTGCCGACTGGACGGAAGCCAAGTTCAATCATCTTTTTTGGAGAGCCACCCACAACGACCCAATCATTTTCATTACTCGGGAAATTTATTAATTGGTCTCGCACCGCTCCTCCGACACGATATATTTTCATTCTAGCAAGTCCTATTTCTACGCATTGATTCAGTAGGGCATCTCCGATATCCGGGACACGCGCTCTTTGGCGCATACTAAAAAACATGCTCCATTCTCAGCCAATAGTAGAGGCACTTGTTTATGTAGTAAACTATGGAGATAGTGTTTTGGACTTTTTTTCAGGATTTTTCATGAGAGTCTTTTTAAGACATACTGTCACTACGATGATCTGCCACAATAATGCTCTCTTGCATCGCCTTTTCGCTTATCGAGTACACTGACTTTGACAACACCCAGCGATAAAGTTTTACAAGTGGAGGATCTTGTATTCGAGAGGAATGGATGTACCATTTTTAGCGGAGTCAATTTTCATTTGGAAGAGGGGGAACTGCTCTTGCTTCAAGGTAGCAATGGTTGTGGGAAAAGCACGCTGATGCGTATTTTGACCACTTTAGTTAGACCTCAGCAAGGTCGTGTATGCTCTTATGGTGAAAACATTTATGATGATAAGCATAAATACCTCAGTAATATAATTTTTATCGGGCACCAATTGGCTTTAAAATTAGCCCTAAGTCCTTTAGATAATCTTAATTGGTCTGCCTCGTCATCGAGAGATCGACAGTATATTTTTAAGGTGATGGATGAGATGGGACTGGGAGCTGTTAGCGGCCTACCATGCTATCGTTTGTCAGCGGGGCAATTAAAAAGGGTTGCATTAACTAAATTGTTTGTAAGTGATGCAAAGTTATGGCTTTTAGATGAGCCATTTGTTGCACTGGATCTCTCAGGTATCTCGATTATAGAAAAATTAATCAATAGACATTTGAAGCATAATGGAAGTGTTTTGATGACTAGTCATCAAGATCTGAGCTTATCAAACATTCGTAAACTTGATATGTCAGTTTGGTGTCGTTGATATGCATAGCCCGAAGACACGGCACGATATTGGTTTTTATGCGCATTTCCGGCGAGAGCTATCTCTTGCACGGTGCGCGTTTGATGCCACGATCGCACCATTAGTGTTTATGTTCATGGGAGTAGCGGTTATTCCACTGGCGCTATCTCCGGATACGGTTTCGTACAGTAGCATCGCCCCTGGGATCGTATGGATTATGGTCATGCTAGCCTCTTTAATGTCAATAGAGAGAATTTTTACGTTTGATTATGACGATGGCTCCCTAGAGCAGTTGCTAATATCGCCACAGCTGTTGGCTCAACCAATATTTGGGAAGCTGGTAGCACATTGGGTATTGACTGGTCTGCCTATGGCGCTCGCCTCACCCATGATGGCGTTTGTTTTGTCACTTCCAGCTGAGGGATATTTGCCTATGATATTGAGCATAGTAATCGGCACCGCTTATCTGAGTTTGGTAGGTTCAGTTTGCGCATCGCTGACAGTATCCCTAGGAAGGGGAGGGTTTTTGTTGCCGATCACAGTGATTCCACTTTACATGCCCATAATAATTTTTGGCTCAGCAACAATTGACTTCGCAGTAAGTGGAATGGAATGGTCATTCCCGTTGGCAATCATGGGGACTCTTTTATGCCTAGCGATGGCGGTGTGCCCAATTGCTGTTGCTACAATATTTCGGTTCACAATTTTATTTTGAAGGTGATTCTTTGACTAGATCTTTTTTCAGTTTAATGTGGTTGTACAGGCTTAGCTCACCAAAATTATTTTATCACATCAGCGGTAGAGTGATTCCTTGGCTTTTTTTGGCCTCAATTACAATCTTAGTTATTGGGTTGTTTTGGGGGCTTTTGATAGCGCCTCCTGATGCTCGTCAGGGGGATAGTTTTCGAATTATTTATATTCACGTGCCATCTTCTTTCCTTGCACTAGCGGGTTATTATTTTATGGCAGGCGCAGGTGCTGTTGGATTAGTTTGGCGAACAAAAATATCGTTTTGGTTTATGAAGTCAGCTGCATCAATTGGAGCGTCCATGACCTTCATAGCATTATTTACTGGAGCGATTTGGGGACGGCCTTCTTGGGGCACTTATTGGGTTTGGGATGCCCGCGTCACGTCAATGTTAATTTTACTATTTCTCTACCTCGGTGTGATGGCAATGATAAGGGCTTTTGATAACAAAGAGCTCGGCCAAAAGAATGGTGCAATTCTAGCTTTAATAGGGACCGTCAATGTGCCGATAATATATAAATCCGTTGATTGGTGGCACACGCTCCATCAACCTGCTACCTTAAAACTTACATCGGACTCCTCAATTCACATAGACATGCTACAACCACTATTAGTGATGATTGTGGGCTTTTATCTATTCTATGCACTCACGATTTGCCTTTTTTTGAGGGCTGAAATTTTGCAACACGAACAAGCCACCAGCTGGGTGAAAGACCTTTGCGTTCGCAGACTGAGAAAATCGGGATAATTCGATGGGAATGCAGTTTTCAACGTTTTATGAAATTATTGACATGGGCGGGCATGGCGTTTTTGTCTGGACCGCTGTGTCGGTTTCACTCCTGATATTCTTAACTTTGATTGTACTACCTGTTGCAGAGCATAGTCGGATTTTAAAAAATATCGAGCTTACCATGGAATTTGAGGCACAATCATTGCGGAATGTGGACGCGGAGAAATGATGCATCCGCTTCGCAAACAGCGGATGCAATGGATCTGCCTCATGCTAATTTCCGTGTCAATAGCGACCGCTCTTATTGGATATATACTTCGCCAAAATGCTAATTTTTTTTACACACCATCTCAAATTGCGAACGGACAAGCTCCAATTGGTGTCTCGCTGCGCGCAGGTGGTGAGGTAGTGGTAGGAAGTCTAAAACGTGCTCGAGAATCCTTGCTGATTGAGTTCCACGTCTCTGATGACTGGCATAGTGTCAAGGTAACCTACGAAGGTATTCTTCCTGATTTATTCAGCGAAGGCCAGAGTACAGTCGTTACCGGCAAGATTGATGATCAAAATATACTACATGCCGTTCAAGTTTTAGCCAAACATGATGAAAATTATACTCCTCCAGAAATCGCTGGGATGTATGAAGATAGGGGGACCTAGACAAATTAAATGATGAATGAGTTATTAAGCCCTGAGCTGGGCCACATTGCTCTTATTATCGGGTCGTGTCTCGCAGTGTTTCAAGGCGTCCTCCCCTTGGCAGGGTCATACACTGGCAGGGTCAGATGGATGCAAATGGGACGCTCACTCGCTTGCGGAAATCTGTTTTTTATTTTTCTTGCATTTTTGTGTCTTTCGAACGCATTTTTGAGTGATGACTTCACGGTGCGATACGTAGCTCAGAATTCTAATACCCTTCTGCCCATCTACTTTAAATTTAGTGCGGTGTGGTCTGCTCACGAGGGCTCATTGTTGCTTTGGGTGCTTATATTATCCATATGGACTGCCGCTGTGGCTCTATTAAGCAATGGCTTGCCCTTACAATTTTTATCACGAACTCTGGCGATTTTGGGGCTGATTTCGGTGGGATTTGGTTTTTTTCTATTATTTACATCTAATCCGTTTGAACGGACCTTTCCGTTACCGCCAATTGATGGTCAAGATTTAAATCCTCTTCTGCAAGATATCGCGTTAATTCTACATCCTCCACTTTTATACTTGGGGTATGTTGGGCTAGCGGTTCCATTCGCTTTTGCTATTTCAGCGCTTTTGGAATCAAGAATAGATAGTGCTTGGGCGAATTGGAGTCGTCCTTGGACTCTAGCCTCGTGGTGCTTTTTAACTGTAGGGATTTTTTTGGGAAGTTGGTGGGCTTATTATGAACTGGGCTGGGGAGGGTGGTGGTTCTGGGACCCAGTGGAAAATGCCAGTTTGATGCCTTGGTTGGTTTCTACTGCTTTGATACACAGCTTAATTGCGGCTGAACAGCGGGGTGTGTTTCGAAGTTGGACAGTTTTACTAGCAATCTTTGCCTTTTCACTGAGCTTGTTGGGAACATTTTTAGTGCGTTCAGGAGTCTTGACATCAGTCCATGCCTTCGCAAGCGATCCTGAGAGAGGCATGTATATACTTCTTTTTCTGTCGATAGTAATTGGTAGTTCGCTTACATTGTTTGCGATTCGCGGTCCAGTTTTGATGTCTGCATCATCTTACTCAGGCTCATCAAGAGAGACATTCCTTTTGATTAATAATCTTATCCTTACAGTGGCAGTTGCAGTTGTCCTTTTAGGAACTATGTATCCATTGATATCCGATGCTTTTGGACTCGGTAAAATATCTGTGGGTCCTCCATACTTCAATTTCTTTTTTGTGCCGTTAACATTTATTTTGTTGATGTTCATTCCCCTAGCTATGCGCTCATCCTGGGGCCACGTATCAGTTAAGATCTTATCAAGCTGGTTGATACAACCGTTTCTCCTAAGTTTTGTTGTTGGTCTCATAGGATCTAGCATGCTTGCCCATTGGGTGGGCGAAACACAAAACTCATTCTCAGCGTTGGTTACATTAATGTGTGTATCTTGGGTTTTTATGATGATTTTTGTAGATGTGAAAGAAAAGCTCAAGCTATCAACGTTTACTAAGTTACCTGTTCGATATTACGGAATGGTTCTGGCTCATTTGGGAGTAGCGGTAACTGTTCTGGGAGCTGGTTTGTACGCTTCGTCTGGAATTCAGAAAGATGTCAAGATGGGCGTAGGTGATTATGCTTACCTTGGAGGGCATGAATTTTATTTTTCTGATATAAAGCATGATCGGATGTCCAACTTTTTATTCACAAGAGCAGAGATTATTGTTTCGAGGGAAGGTCGAGAAATAGTGACCCTCAAGCCTGAAAAACGCCTTTATTTTTCTAGTCCACAGACCATGACGGAGGCCGCAATCGATGGGGGTTTACTGAGGGATATATATATTTCTTTAGGGGAGCCGTTGGATAATAATTATTGGGCGATAAGACTTCATGTAAAGCCATTCGTGAGATGTATATGGTTGGGTGGCGCGATGATCTCATTAGGTGGACTACTTGCCGTTCTGGATAAGCGCTATCGAAGACGAAAAATTATCAAGCGAGATCTCGAAAACTTATCAGCGCAATCTGTTCCAGAGATGTGATGCCGGTGCGATTTATTCTCTTTGCTCCCCTAATGGTCTTTGTAGCTATCACGATATTGTTGTGGTCCGCGCTTGAACGGGAACCTGGGAAGTTGCCCTCTGCTCTTATAGGAAAGGCGTTCCCTGAATTTTCTTTGACAAAATTAAGCTCACAAAACCAATATTTATCTTTCAGCGATTTGAGCGGAGCCATGGTGTTAGTTAACGTTTGGGCTACCTGGTGCTATGCGTGTAAGTTAGAGCATCCTTATTTGCAAAAGTTAGCCTCAAGCGGAGTCAAAATTATTGGTATCAACTATAAAGATAACCGAAAGGCTGCGATTGCCTGGCTTGAAAAGCTGGGTGACCCTTATTTGGTAACTATCTTTGACAAAGACGGTTCACTGGGATTGGATCTTGGTGTTTATGGCGCCCCAGAAACTTATTTAATTGATGCGCAAGGAATTATCTTGCATCGACGAGTTGGAGTATTAGACCAAAAGGTGTGGGAACGAGAATTTTCTCAATATTATGCAGATTCTGGGGAATAAAATCATGCTCGGTAAAAAAGGTTATGTGTTCTTTTATCTCTTAATGAGCAACTATGCTGTTTTGGGTTGGTCTGCTTTTAGTGTTGATATAGTTACAGCGAAAACGAGTATGATTGAGGTCACCGATGAGGCGATCGAAAGGAGATATGTTTCTTTGCTTCAAGAACTTAGATGCCCAAAATGTCAGAATCAAAACTTGCGAGACTCTAACTCGATAGTGTCACTTGATCTAAAAAATCAAATCCATCGACTCTTGAAGAAGGGTAAAAGTGATGAAGAGATCAAATCTTATCTTACCCAGCGATACACAGAATATATTCTCTACCGACCTGTGGTCGATTATCACACTCTTCTGCTTTGGGTTGGTCCTTTATTTTTTGTGTTGATTGCGATCAGCGTACTTTTGTTTGTTCAACGGCTAAATGGTAGGTCACATATGAGCAATAAATATGTATCGCCAGATCAGCCTCATTCGGATCAAGTAGGGTTGTGTCTCGACGTAGACACCTTTAAAAAAGAATAACCAGAGGTCGACTTGGATTTGTTTTTTCTGTTGTTGTTGTCTATCCCATTCGTCATTTTTCCGTGGCTATTCAGAATCCACGAACCTGAGCAAACCGACGATGTCGAAAGGAAAAAGACGAATAACAATTTGTATGAGAGTCAGTGTCGTTATTTTCAAAATCAATTTCGTATTGGCGTAATATCTGAGTACCAATTCTCAAGTCTCATGTTGGATGCACGTCAGATATTAACAGATGACACTAAGTACAGTGTTGTGTTTAATAGCCATAAAAAAGGTCTTTGGTTAATACCATCTGTAATTATTATGTTATTTAGTTCGGTATTTTTTTTGTACTCGCATCTTGGTAGCGAGAGAGATCAGATGATTTTTAATATTCTTTCTAGCTATTCGATAGGAGATGAGCCTGAAATTGTCGACGGCGAGGATCGCGAAGCTCTTATATCCCTCATAGAGGAACGAATAAAGGAAAGACCTAAGAATATACATTACTGGGTACTGTTAGCGAAATTTGCACAGCACAAATTAGAATATCGAGATGCCGTTGATTATTATGCTTCCGCATTAGTTTTGGATCCGAACAATAGCTACATTTTAGCGAATTATGCTGAGGTTTTATTTCTTGCTGATGGTAGTCGGGTGACCGATCGCGTAATCAAGGCTATTGAAGCAGCATTTATCTCAGATCCAGAGTCCTCAAAAGTATTAGGACTCAAGGGTATAGAGGCCTACACGGAAAAAGGCTTTTTGGACGCAATAAGGTTCTGGCAATTAGCGAAAAGAGGTTTAGATAAAGACAGTAACGATATGATTGCAATTCAAAGAGGTATCGACAGAGCTACAAGAGCCTTAAGCATTCCGGTTGAAAGCCACCCGGCAGAGAATTTCAAAGATGATCTACCTTCGAGTGTAAAGGGGCACCACGCTGAGGAAATAACTAAAATAGATTTAAGCTTGGGAAATATGTTTGCGCGTTCTTCTAGCGATGAGGTATTTTTGTTAGTATTTAAAGCAGGTTTTTCTGACGTCCCGTTGATGGCTAAAAGTGTGCGATTAATGTCCTTGCCTACTTATGTTGTGTTTTCAAATACAGATTTATTGGATTCATCGGGAGTATTATCAGATCTGCGACATGTAGAGGTGGTTGCCCGAATTTATGGTGAGGGGAATGGGTTTGCGCCGGGCAAAAATTTAGAGCTGAGGTCCCGGCCAATAAACCTCCTCATTGAGCCGATGCCGATCGCTGTAGCGCTCAATCGCCAACAGTGAAGAATCAGTGAGCCAAAAATGGCTGTGCCTCCTGTGGTGGATTATTTGTCACGATTGGAGCAGATTATGCCATCGACTTTTCGAAGGCCTTGAAAGTGTGACAAAGAAGAACTAAATGAACAAAAAAGAGTGCTGATGCGACTAAGACTAATCAAACTTTCGGGGTTTAAATCTTTTGTGGATCCAACGAAGGTTCACTTTCCAAGTGAAATAAGTGCTGTGGTCGGCCCAAATGGGTGTGGGAAATCGAATGTTATTGATGCTGCGAGGTGGGTTTTAGGGGAATCATCAGCACGAAACTTGCGCGGTGATTCCATGGCAGATGTCATATTTAATGGTTCCGGAGCGCGGAAGCCAGTGGGTCAAGCATCTGTAGAACTGGTGTTCGATAATTCTGAGGGGCGTTTGAAGGGAGAGCTTTCTGCTTATAACGAAATTGTCATACGTCGTACTTTGAATCGTGATGGACAATCGCAATATTTTTTAAACTCGAAGCTTTGCCGGCGCAAAGACATTACTGATTTATTTTTAGGAACCGGTTTGGGGCCGAAGAGCTATGCGATCATAGAACAGGGGACTATATCTCGGTTAATTGACGCAAAACCTCATGAATTGCGTTTTTTTCTTGAGGAAGCAGCTGGTATTTCTAAATATAAAGATCGTCGGCGAGATACCGAAAATCGAATTGCACGCACGCGTGACAACCTAGAGCGGCTCTCCGATATAAGGGAAGAATTGCATCGACAGTTGATGAGATTAGAACGACAATCGAAGTCGGCGCAAAAATATACTGAGTTGAAACAAAAAGAACGTTGTAAACAGATCCAGCTAAAAGCACTTAGATGGTGGTCTCTTGATGAAGATATTAAAAAAAACTCACATGAAATTAGAAAGTTGGAGGTAGAGAAGTCTCGACTTATAGCCGACCAAAATGAGCTGGAGTCGAGAATTGAGAGCTTCCAACTTGAGCTTCTGGACTGTTCTGATAACGTTGAAAAAAAGCAAACTTTTTTTTACAAAATTAATGTTGAAGTTACTCGAATAGAGCAGGCAATTCAACACCAGTTGCAACGAGAAAAAGAGTTAGAACGTGAATTAGATTTGATAACGGTGAGTATTGATGAATCGGAGAAACAACTGATTGAGGATAAACAGCGCGCTGAAGAATTAGATTCGGAGTATGCTAAGTCGGTGCCACATATGAGAAAAGCTGAAGAGGATGATGAGTTGATTTCTCTGCGGCTNGAGTCGGTGCAGGCTACCATAAAAGAATGGCAAGAGCGTGCTGATGCCTATCATCGACGTAGAGCTGAGCCCTTACAACAACTCGAGGTCCAGCAGTCTCGTATCGATGATTTCGAGAAAAGAATTACCCACCTATTTCAACGACAGAACCAGTTACGTTCGGAGGTTAGTAGTTTTCGGCTCGATTTTCACCAAAATGAAATGCAAACACTCAAAACGAAGCTCGATGAGCAAGTTACTGCGGAGAGAGCTAATGAGGATAAAAGAGTGGAGCTTGCGAACGATATTACTGAAAAACGGTTTTTACAGGATCAACTAGAGGAAAAATTAAATGGATTGAGAGAGCGTTATCAGATTTTAATTGGACGTAGCTCAGCTCTTGAAGCGCTGCAAAGTTCCCTCAATAGCAACGAACAAAAGCAAAAATGGTTACTTCAGTCTGAATGGAATTATTCACATCTTACTGATTTCCTTACAGTTTCAGAGGGTTGGGAGGAAGCAGTAGAAATAGTATTAGGGGGTTATTTGCAGGGTCTTGTCGTATCGAGTTTTCATGATAAAGCGTACCAGTTGAGAAAATTTAATTCGGGTGAGATAAGTTTAATCGACTATGATGTCCGAATTGACAAGCAAGATGATCAGAAAATCAAACTTCCAAGATTGAGTGGATTTATTCAGTGTGATTATTCAGTGTCAGTAGTTGCAGATGTTTTCGCTGCTGAGCATTTGAAGGAAGCGCTATCCTTTCAATCAGATCTAAGATCATATGAGTCAATTGTCACTAAAGAAGGGATCTGGCTTGGATCCAACTGGGTTCGAGTTGAAAGAAATCTCAATAAATCTCAAGGATTCCTTAAGAGAAAAAGTGAATTAAATGAGATTGGTGAGCAAGTTATGGAGCTAAACACACAAATAAATTCGCTATCAGGTAAACGTCAACATTTAGTTGAAGCAATTGAGATTGCGGAAAGAAACCAAAAGGAAAACGTCACATCAATCAAGATACAGCAGGAGAAAAGCTCGGAGATACGAGCGGAACTGAGTGCATTTGAGGTGAAGGTTGATCAATACGCCGCCAGAGGAAAGCGAGCAGAAGAGGAATTGTTTGAGGTGGAAGCTTTGCTAGACCAAGACCAAAAGGCTTTGGAGATTGCGAAAAATGCACTTGCTATTGCCACTGACCGTGTGAGGTTGGACGAAAAAGAGGGCAATGAATTTCAGGAGATGAGGGCACGTCTTCAGACTGAATACAGTGGCTATCGAAAAGAATTAGCAGAGAATCAATTATTGCTTACAGAATTACGATTGAAGATTAAAGCATTGGAAATTAAGCGAAATACGATCGAGGAACTTACTGGGCGTATGGAGTCGCAGGTAAAAAGATTAAAGACTCGAAAGACTGAAATAGAGCAAGTAACCACGAATGCTCTGGTGATACCTCAGATGGAAGAAGAATTACAGCAAAATCTAAAGAATCGAGTTTTAGCCGAACAGGATTACAAGGATGCTAAAGCTACTATGCTGTCGTCGGAGCAAAAGCGTATCGAGGTGGAACAGATGCGCGCGACAATTAACACGCAGATAAACTCATTGAGAGAAAATTTGGAGAGCGTGCGCCTTTCGGGACGTGAATCGATGACATTGCAACGAACTTTGGGAGAACAAATTGCATCTGACTCAACCCAGCTAGCTGAGCTAGTTGAAAGTATTGATGCTACCATGGATTCCACTACCTTGATGTCTGAGCTAGATGTTATCGAAGTCAAAATTGGTAAGTTGGGACCTATAAACTTGGCCGCTATTGAAGAATATAAAATCGAATCTGAGCGAAAGGATTATTTAGATCGTCAAAATGATGAGCTTGTGTCCGCACTTGAAACTCTGAATGAAGCAATTAGGAAAATAAATCAAGCCACTGAAGCTAGGTTTAAAGAGACCTTCGATTCAATAAATGACTATATTCGTGAATTATTTCCGAAGTTGTTTGGTGGCGGTGAGGCTTATATGCAACTCTCAGGGAATGACCTTTTGGAGGCAGGCGTTGTTTTAATGGCAAAACCTCCGGGAAAGCGAAATAGTACTATTCAGGCTCTCTCGGGAGGAGAGAAGGCTCTCGCAGCGATTACTTTGGTGTTTGCTATTTTTAAGCTTAACCCTTCACCATTTTGTATTTTGGACGAAGTTGATGCTCCGCTAGATGATATCAACGTCAATAGATATCTTGGTTTAGTCAAGGAAATGTCAGCGGCAGTACAATTTATACTGATCACTCATAATAAAATTTCGATGCAAGCAGCGGACAGCTTGCTGGGAGTTACAATGTCTGAAGCAGGTGTGTCAAGAGTAGTGTCGGTTGGAACTAATCAGGTATCTAATTTGGTTGGTTAAGCCAAGAATTTTGTGAAAATACTTTTGTTTTTAAAAACGCGAATTACAATAGCTACTATCTAGAGAACGGGACTATTGGATAGACATGGAATTTCTGGCTACAAATAAAACTCTTATTGTGGTTGCAGGGTTAGTGCTCATCGCTATTGTCTTGGATGGAATGCGCCGTGCGAAACGACATAGATACGAGAACCTGCAGATGTCAACTCACCTTGACAAGGTGAAGAAGCGCGGAGGAAAAGTGGAAAATGTGGAGAATCTGTTTAGTGATGCCCCGTCTCTAAAAAACTCTCATGGATTTGTAGCGACAGGTGAGGCAGGTTTAGAGGACATTCTTCTCAGCTCGAAAGAAATAGGTCGTCGCTATTCTCGCACCACCGACCTTAAACAAACCAATATTGATTTTGAGGGTTCGGGACTCGATTCAGAGTCGGGTGATGAGTCTATTTCTGAGGCAAAGAGCATCACGAATGACCATGCGACAAGGAATGACTTTGACATAATAATAGTTCATTTGATGGCGAATAGGGGCGAGTTTTTATCTGGTTCCAAGTTGCTTGAAACCCTTTTACAGGCCGGTTTGCGTTATGGAGCCATGGGTATTTTCCATCGCCATACCCATGAGGAGGGAGAGGGGCCAGTGCTTTTTAGTTTGGCAAACTTAGTTAACCCTGGAACCTTTGATTTACAGACGATTTCTGCAATCAAAACTCCCGGTGTGACTCTTTTTTTAAATTTAAATGATGTAGAAGATGCTTGTGCTGGATTTGAATTAATGATTACAACTGCGCACACTATGGCCCATAGTCTGAAGCTTAATGTTTTAGATGAATCGCGAAGCTCCATTACTCCTCAGACAATCGATCACTATCGGCAACGCGCGCGTGACGTAGCTGTCCGCCATGCACGTGTTTGAGAAAAAACTATAATTCCATGGCCAGTATTAATGACGGTATAGTTGCCAGCTATAAACAGCTGGTGAGTGATCTACAAACGCATAATCATTATTATCATGTTTTAGATGACCCACGTATTACGGATGGTGAATATGATGGGTTAATGCGGCAACTTTTATTGGTTGAAAAACAGTACCCTCAGTTAATCAAAGAGGATTCTCCATCAAAGCGTATTGGTGGAGCCCCACTCCCTGAATTCACGCAAGTAAAACACATGGTTCCCATGCTTTCACTAGACAATGCTTTTGGTATCAAAGCATTGAGAGATTTCGATCGTCGTGTACACGAAAGATTACAAGGTTCTGAGAATGTTTCGTACCTTTGTGAGCCAAAATTGGACGGAGTTGCAGTGAGCTTAATCTACGAGGACGGTATTTTAGTTCGAGCGGCAACTAGGGGAGACGGTGCTATTGGAGAGGATGTAACTTCGAATGTAAAAACTATCAAGTCGCTTCCTCTAAAATTGATAAGTGATCCTCCACCCAGACTCATTGAGGTGAGGGGTGAAATTTATATGACGAGACAAGGCTTTGAGGGATTAAATGTCTTTGTAAACAATCGTGGTGAAAAGCCTTTTGTAAATCCTAGAAATGCCGCAGCTGGAAGTTTGCGTCAGCTAGATTCTAGAATAACAGCACGCAGACCATTAAGTTTTTGCGCTTACAGCGTTGAGCAGTACACAGACTCTGGATCTCCGGATACCCAGCACGGAATGATGAGGTATGTTGGTCAATTGGGTTTTAGGACCAATCCAGATATTTTTTTTGCGGCCGACATTGATGCTTGTGAGCGTTATTGCAATGATCTGCTTACGCGAAGGGCTTTATTAGCATACGACATTGACGGTGTTGTCATAAAAGTTAATGATTTAGAGAAGCAGAAAGTTTTAGGTTTTCTCTCGCGATCGCCGCGGTGGGCGATCGCACGTAAATTTCCTGCCGAAGAAGCTTTCTCTCAACTACTGTCAGTTGATTTCCAAGTGGGAAGAACAGGAGCTGTAACACCAGTTGCACGTTTAAGTCCTGTGTTTGTTGGTGGTGTGACAATTAGCAGTGCGTCCCTGCATAATCCCGATGAAATAACTAGACTTGATCTGCATCTAGGGGATACTGTAGTCGTGCGTCGTGCTGGGGATGTTATTCCTCAAGTTGTTAGGGTAATTCATGAACGCAGGCAAAAAAATTCGTCTGAGGTCTTATTTCCAAAATTCTGTCCGGTTTGCGATGCACCGATTCTAAATAATACCTCGGAGGTTGTCGCTCGTTGTTCAGGGAGCCTGAGTTGTGCCGCTCAAGTAAAACAAGTGATAAAGCATTTTGCATCGAGGAGCGCAATGAATATTAATGGTCTGGGTGAGCGGTTGGTTGACCAGTTAGTCGATTCCGGTTGTGTAACGTCAATTGTAGATCTTTATGATTTAAGTTTACCAATGCTAATACCATTGGCGCGATTGGCAGATAAGTCAGCGCGGAACCTTCTTAGTGCTATTGAGAATAGTAAGAAAACCACCTTGCAGAAATTTTTGTATGCTCTTGGCATTAGAGAGGTGGGCGCAAATTATGCTCGGTTATTAGCGAAACATTTTGCCTCAATAGAAGAAATTATGGCGGCGCGGGAAGACGAATTGTTAGCGCTCGATGGAATTGGACCAGTTTTAGCGGAGCATATTTCAATGTTTTTTGCTGATCCAAAGACATGTAAAGTTATTCAGGATCTTCAAAAAAAAGGTGTTCATTGGCCTCTTTATACAGCTGATGGAGTGAGAGACATTCCACTTGATGGACAGGTTTGGGTTTTGACTGGGCGAATGGAATCAATCAGCCGAGAAGAGGCCAAAAATATATTACAAACATTTGGTGCAAGAGTCTCCGACTCAGTTTCTTCGAAAACAAGTCGATTGGTAGCAGGCGACGCAGCTGGTTCTAAACTTGAAAAGGCAAATTCTCTTGATGTTCCAGTGTTTGATGAAAAACAGTTTTTGCAATTTATAGCAGATATACAGACATCAGACCTCTGAAGATTTTTTAGCTGAGTCCTTTCGTGTAAAATCACTAAAAAGATTACTTTTGTTTTCTGTTACGTGCTGGTTGGACGTTATTACGAATCGTTTTGCTCTCTGAGTGTATCGATACATATGTTCATCCAACTCCCTAGTTTCAGCTTGTAGATGAGGATATTGTTCATTTTGTCTCATTGTTTTCTATTCGTATTCGCAGTTCAGAAAATAGTTTGGCGGTGACTAATGACTAGTCCGATATTTTCAATTCAATACTATTTAGCAGCGATTGGAACTAACAGCATAGCGACAGGTATTCATTCCGTCTTATTCCCTTGGTTGGTAATTGGTGTTCTTGGAGCATCAGCAAGTCAGTTAGGATTGGCTCAGATGGCTATCCTACTTCCGAATACAATTTTCCTTCTTTTCGGCGGAGTAATTTCAGATCGAGTTCATCGAGGGACATGGTTATCACTGCTATACATGCTTTATATCATACCCTTGTCAATGCTTTGGTGGTTTTACGAATTCAACACTTTAACGTTCCAATTATTGCTTTTAAGCGGAGTTATGTTTGGATTTCTGAATGCCTTTGTGCAACCTGCTCGGGAAAGTTTGTTAGTTTTTACGCCATCACAGGTAATGCACCAGTCTGTTGCTAAATCCATAGTAGTAAAATTTATTGCACAAGGAGTTGGTTTTGGATTTGCCGGATTGTTGGGTTACATAGATCTGCCTGTTTTATTGGGTACTCAAATTTTCATGTTCGGGTTATCCTCATTTTTGATTTCTCGGGCCCACCGTTTCAATGAAAATCTTTCTAAAAAAAATATAGCCAGTAAACCCTCATGGAAAGACATAAAGAATGCGCTGACGTTATTTGTCGATAATCAAAGTTTTTTGCATCTTCTTTTTCTTGTTTTTGCAACCGGATTATTACCCTTTGGAGTTTATTTAGTCGGGCTTCCAGTTCTTGTACAACAAGTTTATGACGGTGGAGCAATGCTTTTAGCAGGGCTTCAAGTGCTTTTTACCTGCGGGATAATTTCAGCCAATGTTGCAGTGGCAAGAAGGGTAAATGATTTTGTTAATCCAGGTAAGCTTATGGTGATAAGTTTTTTTTGGCGGGGTACCTTGTTTTCTTTTGCCGCATTATCCCCTCCTTTTTGGATTTTATTTTCGGTTATCTTTTTGTGGGGGTTCTCTACAGGATTGTCTATAGTCGTGGGTCGAACTATTTTGCATAACAACATTTCTGTATCTTATCGCGCGCGAGCTTTGTCTATTTATCAGATAAGTTTAGTTGGAGGCACGCCTTTGGGAGCTTGGTTATGTGGTGTTTTAATTCACAGCTTGGGAATTAACATCGCGTTTGTATTGATTTCCTCAATTACAGTAATTTTAGCGATTGCAGTGTCCTTGTTTTCTCCACTTTGGGAGCTCAAAACAACTGATTCCTATAACAAGGAGTGATTTTTCGATCGCCTTTGAAAAAGGAGGATTGCAGCTACGATGGCAACATTAAGAGATTCTACGCCTCTGTGCATAGGTATCCTGAGCATATGATTGGCAATTTTCCTAACGGGAGCGCTTATGCCAACGCTCTCATTTCCGAGAATATGTATGGTAGGAGAAGAGGGAACAAAATCATAAATTGTGTCGGTAGCATTTGAATCTAGAATCGATACCTGAAATCCTCTTTGCTGAAAGTCGGTTAGCGCCGTTACAAGCTCTCTGCAACGGAGAATGTTGCATTTAAAAGCGGTTCCGGCGCTGGCTTTTATCGCAAGAGGTGAAATGACTGAGTTGCCTTTTGAAGGGATTAAAATACCAAATGCCGAACTCGCGGTTACACTACGAATAATCATGCCAAGATTGATTGGGTTTGTAATCCCGTCGAGAGCAATCAGTTTGGTTGTTTGACTCAATGTCATAGAATTCATGATCTCTGTGTAATGCCTATATGTCGGGCATTGGATATCACAAGCTACCCCTTGATCTTGTTTACCATTTCGTGAAATCCGTGCTAACTGAAGTCGACTGTGCCAACGGATATTTATTTTGCGGCTATTAGCGAGCTCTATGAGACGTTCAAGCGACTTACTGTATTTATTTGTACAAGCCAAATGGAGGCGGTGTATGCTCAAGCTATCGTCGCATAAAACCTCGAGGCAAGTATTGCGCCCATACACCGTAATCACATGCTTTAGGCGCTCTTTTTTAGATATGTAATGCGAGCTGTCGACCTCTTTATTCATAGACGAACATCCTATTCTTAACTCGATTCATTCCTTTCTAAAGATTTTTAAAATGTTGTTTTAGTTGATCACTATCTCAGGAATTGAGCAATTGATGGAAAGTGGACCAATCAATTTAACGCTGATAGAAAAGCATGAATTGCCTCCCTTAATCCTCGGTCGAGTGCCTCAATAGTGAGCGCGTGACCGATAGAGACCTCAGTAAGTTCAGGTATTGATGCATATTGTTTTAAATTCTCTAAGTTCAGATCGTGACCAGCGTTAACCATCATTCCTAGCTCTGCTGCTAGTTTTGCAGCGGCCAGATGTTGAGAAAAGATTCTTTGTGATAACATTGATCCCCAAGATTGGGCAAAAGGGCCGGTGTACAGTTCAATGCGGTCGGCACCTACTTGGGCGGCTCTCCTCACTTGTTCCAGGTCTGGATCGATGAAAATACTAGTACGAACCCCAAAGGATTTAATTTGATCGATAATTGGTACAAGTAGAGTTCCATATTCCTTTAAATTAAAGCCATGATCTGAAGTTAATTGGTCGCTACTATCCGGAACTAACGTGCATTGGTCCGGCTTTGTATCCTCTATCAAAGCCAAGAATCCGGGATATTTCTCACTTGGCATGCTGAAGGGATTTCCTTCAATATTGAGCTCAATTTTTTTTAGCGGGGTAATGAGATTGGCGAGTTGTTTCACATCTCGAGGTTGTATGTGTCGCCCATCAGGCCGCGGATGGACGGTGATGCCATGTGCCCCAAGGTTGATACAATTTTGGGCAAAGGTAACCACACAGGGAAAATTTCCCGGCCTGGAATTTCGAAGTAATGCAATTTTATTAACATTTACGCTTAGAGCAATCATTTTCCGTTCGTCCTGATATTCGAGTTGCGTTCACGACCGACACCTTACAAAGACTTTTTTGAAGTTCTCTTGCGCTAAGAATCCTGATTGGTTCGACTGGCACATCCCTAAACACTCCGTAGTTATGAGTTTTTTTAGCAGCGATCGCATCAAGAGTGGACATTCCGTCCACAACTTTGCCAAACACAGCGTAACCGTGATGACTTGCAGATGAGTCTAGCGAGAGATTGTCTGCTATATTTATAAAAAACTGTGATTGGGCGCTATGTGGATCTGACGTTCTCGCCATGGCGACACTTCCCCGAACATTTTTAAAGTTATTATTACTCTCATTTTGTACGGGAGGAGTTCCGCTGTGCCGGGGTGTAAAATCGAAGGTATACCCGCCTGTTTGGACAATAAATTGAGGTATCACCCGGTGGAAGATTAATCCATCATAGTGAAATTTGTTAATCAATCTAATGAAGTTAGCGGATGTAAGTGGTGCGTCGTCGGGATATATTTCGATGATAAATTTCCCAGAGTCCGTAACAAATTCAACCATGTTACATTTACATACTGCTACTTGGGAAAAGGTGATGCAACAAACAATGACAATCACATGAATTAGACGACTTGCAGTTTTATTCAAAATCGTATCCCTTATTTCCAATTGGATAAGCGCTTTCTTCCCCGAATTTTCGGAATCAATGCTGTTAATAGGGCCCCTAGGAAGACTGATATCGCACCATACAAGAAAAACTGTTGTCCCTCATTTTGATTTGATGCCTGCAATTGGGCTGTTAAAACGTCATTTTCTTGACTAAGAAAATGGTTTCTTTCAACTAATCGTTGGATATTTGCATCAACTAGCTTTGTAGTAACGTCATTATTGGTGGTAGTAACTATTCTCTCTTCATTTTCACGATTAATAACTAAAGAGTTTATTTCATCATTTTTTTGTTCGAGAGCATTTTTTAACCTCTCAGAGGTGATTCTTTCCCTTTTCAATTTTCGCTCCAGAATTTTTTTTGCTTCTCGTTCCTCGGTCAGTAACGTGCGCGAAATTGGACTTTCAGATATGAATCGTTTTTCAATCCAACCTTGTTGACCAAAATCAGTGAGAATTTTTTGCCATTGCCCATCGCTACCAGTTATCGTTACTGGGGTACCGCTCTTAAGTCCATTGTGGATAACCTTCCCATTTTTGTTGGGAACACTCCTTACCGGAACATAATACTCATCGCTAATATAACCCCGCTTCTGACGAACATTATTTGCTGAAATAGCCATTTGACTGGCATTGGTACTTGATTGACCTTGCGAAGTAGTTGGTTTATCTGACGTTTGAAGGTCAAAGTCTTCTAAAGATTCATTGTCACTTATTGGATCAATGTTGTTGCGTTCAATAATGATTGTTTCGGCAGCATTATCATTAGATTCTCGAAGTTGTTGAGAAATGATGGGCTGAGTGAAGATACCAAATGCGAGTATTGACCCATAAAGCATCAGTTTCAGCATGAATTTTCTCTTTTAATTCGGAGGGATCTCATGCTTGTAACCAGCATGAATAATTAACAATCAGATCAAACAAACTAAGGTAATACATATTTAAAAGGATTCACTTCTATTTTTTTGTAAACACCTATTTTAAAGTAGGGATCCTCGCTTGCCCAGGTTTCTGCTTCTCTCAACGAGTTAAAATCCGCAATTATTAAGCTCCCCTTGAAACCATGTCTTCCGGGATTTGTATTATCGATTTTCGGATAAGGTCCTGCCAGCAGAAGTCGTCCTTGACCTTTGAGTTGCTCCAATCGGGCTAGATGTTCGATTCTTGCTAATGATCTCAACGCGCTGGTGTCTGGATAATCTTCGCAGTTTATTACATACCACATATATTAGTTTGTTATTTTATTCTTCATTAGATCTTCAAGCGGAATGCCTGTAATACGTTTAATACTTATGAGAAGGTAATAAAGGTTTGCGACCAAGATTAGCGTTACTGGCAATGCTATCACAGGAAAGCTGAGAGCCCACATTGTTCCAAGTTGCTCGTTAAACTCCACGGTTCCAGGTTGAGCGGTTAAAATCATAGTTGCAAGGACGTAATTTAAAACGGCCGAGATTAAAAAACCACCCGCAAGAATCCAAGAGCCGTTAACTAAAAGGGTTTCAAACTCTGTGCCACGACCATTTGCTTCTAGTGCCTCACTTATTAATTCTATTTCAAAGACAAATTCAACAAATATACGAATGACCGGCTTCGATGATTTCAGAGATATCAGGGTAGCAATTGCAAGGAGTGAGGGTATTGAAGCTTCTTTGATAGCTATGTAGGAAGCATTAAGCTCCATCAAACTAATGCCTCCTGTCAATAAAACACTTATCACACCAAGTGCAGAAAAAAAGTTTAAATTTTTTCTTACTATGAAATCTCGAATGCCGTAGATCAAAGGAAAAAGCAGAGCAGTTATTATGGCGAGCTTAATTCCTAAATAATTCTCACCGCTAAGTTTCATAAAGGTGAAGGAAGGCACTATTAAATTACACGCGACATTCAAGAATAAATTTTCCTTCGGCGCGGTTTTTTTGTTTTCAGCATCAAGCCCATCTTTAACTTTGGGTCTATTAAAATAATTCATGTGTGATTTATAGCTCTACTTTTCTGCAAGTGCCTATAGAAGATCTATTCATCTCTCAGTAAAGATTATGGAATAGTGCCCTTTTGTGAAGTAATATCTGACCCGGGTGATACATTACCTCAATATCCTATTATGCTTAAAAATTATAATTAAGCAAAAGCAATATCAACCATTATCCATAGGAATTACATATGAGTTTGTTTTTAACAATTCATCCCCAGAATCCACAAAGTCGTTCAATCCAGAAATTCGTAGATATACTTAATTCAGGAGGTGTCATTATTTATCCGACTGACTCTGTTTATGCGATAGGTTGTAAAATTGGTGAAAAGCGAGCTGTTGATCGGATCCGCATGATCCGAGGGATTGGAAGAGATCAGGACTTTTCACTTTTATGTCGGACTCTGTCTCAGGTCGCAAAGTACGCCAAAGTCAGTGATAGTAATTTTCGTATTTTGAGGGCAAAGTCCCCCGGACCGTTCACTTTTTTATTACCAGCTTCTGCTTCTTTACCTCCGCGATTATTTCATCCCAAGAGAAAGGTGGTGGGCATTCGAATACCGCAAAATAATATTGTTATCGCATTGTTAACCGCGCTTGACGAGCCTTTAATGAGTCTCACTGTTGCAATACAAAATGATCCCTATGGTGTGTCTGACCCTGATGAAATCAGACAACGCTTTGAGAACGTTGTTGACGGCATCATTCATGGTGGATATTGTGGTGTTGAGCCCACTTCAGTTGTTGATTTAACAGGAGGAGTGCCGCAACTTGTGCGCGCGGGATTAGGCGATTTGGACTCAATACTGTAAGCGTAGAGAGGAGTCCTATACTAGTTAACGACTGATGGAACATCGGTCTTTAAAACAATCTCGGGTTAACAGAAAAGTTTGAAAAAAGGACTGCTTTGTCTCCAATACTCCCCAGAAAAAATCAAAATAATGCCTATGCAAGGCAAGTAGAAATGCCCTTCGCGGTTGTGCAAGGGCAACAGCTGTCCATATTTCCTGATGACCTCTATATCCCACCAGATGCTTTGGAGATAATCCTTGAAGCATTTGAGGGTCCTTTAGATTTATTGCTTTACCTAATAAGACGACAAAACTTGGATATTTTAGATATTGATGTTTCGGAGATAACTCGACAATACACCGCTTACATTGGAATTATGCAAGGTCTCAAGCTTGAGTTAGCATCGGACTATTTGGTAATGGCTGCTATGTTAGCAGAAATTAAATCTCAAATGCTTCTTCCCCGCGTCTCTGAAGTTAGTGAAGAGGCAGAGGATCCTCGCGCGGAATTGATTCGAAGGCTTCAAGAATACGAAGTATTTAAGAATGCAGCTATGAATATGGATAAGCTAACTAGGCTTGACCGCGATGTTTTTCTTGCTAGAGCAGAATTTAGTGACGTAGAGCGCGTTACCATGCGACCAAATGTTAGTCTGAATGACTTAAAAAAGGCTTTGGAATCGTTAGATCAACGCTCTAGTTTGTCGCAGCATCACGAAATTTATGTGGAAATTATTTCCACTCGTGAGCGTATGGCGGACATTTTAAGGCATGTAAATAAACAATCGTTCGTTACCTTCGGCAGTTTATTTGACCTCTCAGAGGGAAAGTTGGGAGTTGTTGTTACATTTTTGGCTATGATGGAATTAATGAAAGAAAAGTTAGTTGATATCGTTCAAAGCGATTCTTTCGCGATAATCTATGTAAGAGCGCAAGAGTTATGAAATCAATGTTGCTACGTCAAATTATTGAAGGGGCATTACTTTTGTCGCCTACGCCCTTGGCGATTAAAGATTTAGAACAATTATTTTCCGATTCGGAAAGGCCGCAGAGAGATCAAATATTGGTAACTATCGAGGATATTCAGTTAGATTGTCGAGATCGAGGTTATGAATTGGTGGAGGTGGCCAGTGGCTTTAGGTTTCAAATTAGAGAGCAGTTAGCGGGTTGGATGCATCGACTTTGGAAGGAAAAGCCGAAGCGTTACTCTAAGGCTATGCTCGAGACACTTGCACTTATTGCATACCGGCAACCTCTAACTCGCGGAGATATCGAGCTGGTGCGCGGGGTAGCGGTGAGTTCAGATATGATTAGAACTTTACAAGAACGAGAGTGGATAAAAATTGTAGGACATCGTAATGTACCGGGGAAGCCAGCGCTTTACGCGACCACAAAACAGTTTTTAAATTATTTTAATTTGAGCGATCTTGGACAGTTACCAAAATTGACGGTCATCACAAATATTGAGGCTGATGGCGACCATTCGTCGCTAGGTGTATTAGAAAGTGGCAATATTGAAATGATCGAGAGCTAGAGCTCGCGAGCCAGTTTCAGAGATACCAATTGGCACTAGTGTCTTTAGGCTGACAAAATTAATCGGATAAATCGATGTCAGAAAAAATTCATAAAATACTTGCCACGGTAGGTCTCGGTTCTCGCCGTGAGGCGGAGAGTTGGATTGTCGAGGGAAGAGTATCTGTGAACGGTAACATTGCCAAGGTAGGCGACCGAGCACTACCCTCAGACAAAATTATGCTGGATGGGAGGGTCTTATCAACTAATTATCAAGGGTATACAAGAGTTTTGATGTATAACAAACCAGAGGGGGAAATATGCAGTACTGTTGATGGAAAAGGTCGTGCGACAGTCTATGAGCGGCTACCGCGTCTATCCAAAGGGCGCTGGATCTCTGTAGGTCGGTTAGATATAAATACAAGTGGATTACTCCTGTTCACCGATAATGGAGAGCTGGCTAATCGTCTGATGCATCCTAGATATGAAATTTCCAGACAATATTTAGTAAGAGTTTACGGAGCCGTTAACCAGCCAATGATTACTCGTTTAATGAAAGGTGTAGTTTTGGATGATGGAATTGGCAGATTTGACACTGTAAAGCCAAACCTTAATTCTCGCTCAGATAATGAAATTAATTCATCCAATAAATGGTATCGTGTTACTATTTCAGAGGGCCGAAAGCGTGAAGTGCGACGCTTGTGGCAATCGCAAGGTGTTGAAGTTAATCGTTTGAAGCGTATTGGTTTTGGACCAATTGAACTTTCGTCTATTGTTCGGAAAGGCGAATTTATGTACTTAAACGAATATCAAACTAAGTCTTTGTTTGGCATTGTCCAGCTTGATGCCATATATCATCCGGAAAAAGAAATTTACCGGGACATGCGACAGCGCAAAGAAAAAAAACTGCGAGCAAGAGGAAGTAATAACAGTCAAAAAAAGACAAAAAATACCTAATAAAGACTATTAAAGAAAGTTAAATCACTTTTTTATCACAAGATACATTCATTTTTTCATCAACATTCCGAAAATTATCTCAAGGGAAACTGATAGCGTTAATGGACATTTTTTTCTGATTATTGGGCGTAAATCGTCTTTCCATTGACGCCAAGACTGTCATTACCAAGTAAGAAAAGGTATGCCCAAATGATTTGATTAGCGGTTTTTAAGTCAGTTGGGTTTTCTGCGGGGTAAGCTTTTGAACGCATTGCTGTGCGAGTAGCCCCCGGATTGATGGCATTGATTCTGAGCTTTCCCAAATTCTCCTGTTCCGCTGCCCAGCCTCGCATAAGTCCCTCTACTGCACACTTTGAAACGGCATATGCGCCCCAAAATACAAGGCTCGAATGCCCTGCACCAGAGGTGGTAAAGATGACAGATCCTCCGTGACTGGATTGTTCCAGAAGAGGCATCAGTGAGCGAGTGAGCTGAAATTGAGCGGTTACATTAGTACGAAGCACTTTCTCCCAAAGTTCTGACTTATATTGGTTGAGCGGCGTCCGATCTCCCAGAATAGCTGCGTTATTTACTAACCCGTCCAAAGCTCCGAATTGGATTGCTATTCGATTTTTTAATTCCAAGTAATCAGCGTCTGTTGCAAGCTCCAAATCGAGTGGGCATATCACAGCTTCGGGACTTGATTGGTGCACTATTTTGTCGTACGTATTTTCCAGGGAATTAATATTTCTACCCGTGAGCACCACCGTTGCGCCATACCGAGCAATTGCAATTGCTACGGCTTTGCCAATCCCGCTACCTGCACCAGTTATCAAAATAACGCGTCCACTTAATAAATCGCTCGGTGCTGTATATGAAGAGACGGGGAACTTAGTCAATATTCGTGCTCCTTAAAAAGAAGGTCAAAGAGTATTTTTGGGGTGCGTGCTATCCAGTCGGCATCCCAATAAGAGATATCTTCATCCTTATTTATGTATCCCCAGGCAGCCAAAATAGAGCGCATCTTGGCATTTTTGGCGGCTAACATGTCTCGTGAATGATCACCTACATATAGGCATCCATCTGTACTTACGCCTAAATGGGTACTGCCAAGCTCAAGTGATGCAGGGTGTGGCTTAGGCTGTTTAACATGATCAGGGCACACTACGCAGCGGGTACGATTAATAAGATTTAATCTCGTCAGTAAAAGTTTGGTATATAACCAAGGTTTATTTGTAACTATGCCCCATGGTATTGCTCGCTGGTCGCATTCAGTTAATATCTGGTTCATGTTTGGAAAAAACTTAGTCTTGTCACCAAGATGCTTAAGATAAATATCCAACAATTCGTTTTGGAGAAGGTCGAAGCTTGGGTCGATGGGTGTAACGTTAAAGGCAAGTTCAAGTAATCCCGTAGAACCATCGTTGACTCGGTTTCGAATAGCCTCAAAATCAAGATGGGCTTGGTTATATTTTTCCAAGAGGTAGTTTACAGACGTCACAAAGTCAGGAGCTGTATCAAGCAGTGTTCCGTCTAAATCGAAAAGTAGGCCGTTAAAATCAATCACTGTACTTACTGTCCAAAAGTTTTGTTAGGTCGGTTTTTTTGCGTGAATCATATAATTGACATCAATTTGATCCGATACGAGTCGGAAGTTCTTTGTGAAAGGATTGTAGGATATTCCAGTTATATCCTTTATTTTAAGTTCAAATTCTCTAGTCCACTTGGCTAACTCCGATGGTCGAATAAATTTTTTATGTTGGTGAGTTCCGATGGGGAGTAAACGTAATAGATATTCGGCACCCAAGATAGCAAAAAACGCGGATTTTATATTTCTATTAATTGTAGAGAAATATACGCTCCCACCGGGCTTCAAAAGTGTGGCACAAGCCCCGACCACTGCATCTGGCGCTGGGACGTGTTCTAGTACTTCTAAGCAAGTAATTATGTCAAATTTTTCAGAGTATTCGGACGCATAGTTTTCCGCTGTCGAGAGTTGATAATTTATTTTTAGCCCCGATTCACAGCTGTGTTTTTTTGCTATATCTAATGCGGCTTGCGCAATATCAATGCCAGTAACACTACCACCACGTCTAGCAAGAGCCTCTGATAAGATTCCTCCTCCGCACCCCACATCCAAAATTTGACTACCTGCTATGGGAGACATTTGGTCAATCCAGTTGGTCCGCAAAGGATTTATTTTATGCAGAGATTGGAAATCACCGTTATGATGCCACCATTCGCTGGTAGTCGAGTTAAATTTATTTAATTCGGACAAGTCGATGTTATTCATTGATCTGCTAAACTCTGAGCCACATTTTTATCTCTAATCATCGTGAATTACTTTGTGACCAATCCTTGCGTTTGCGGTTCAATAGCTCTTCATTTATTGTCTCAAGATTACCATTTATCATCAGGGCTCTTCCTCCTACAAAACTGTGACTGATCTTATGGTCGTACCTTTTATGTACTAATCCGTCAGCGATGTCATTGATAGTTTGTTCATCACTATATTTTATCTCAATTGCAATTAAATCCGCGAGTTTGTCGACTTCAACAGTACCAATGTCCTCCTGCAAACCCAGAGCTGTCGCTCCGTCTAAGGTAGCCATGCGAAGTGATTGAAGCGGTGATAGTGCCATACTATCTTTAGCTGACGTTCTGCTCAGAAGAGATGCAAATTGCAAATCATTGAGCACATCGAAGGAAAGATCTCGTGAGAAACCACCAGATCCAATAGCCACATTGATATCCATCCTTTTAAGTTCTCCAACTGGACAGATTCCACTTGCTTTTAGAAGGTTGAAACGCGGACAGTGGACAACATGGCTATTAAACTGTTTTAAGAGTAGCAAGTCGTCCCGTTCTAATTGAGTCATGTGGATCAGTTGACTTTGCGGAGTGAGCAGTCCACATTCTGCTAATCTTTCAATCGGTCTTGCTTGAAACTTTTTTGATGAACATAAAATTTCTTCGAGGCTATTGTGTGCACAAATCTGTAAGGGAAGTTCAATTTCATGAACATAGGTCGCTAAATTAAGAAGTTTTTCATCACTTAACAGCGAGATTGATTGTGGCGCGCAAGCCACTTTTATGTTTTCGCGGTCTTTNCAGTCATCAAAAAGCCGAAGACCAACATTCATCTGAGACTCCCAACTGTTATTGATGAGCTTTGAGCACTCAGCCAAGGGAAAACTAATCTGACTCCTAATTCCACATTCTGCGGCAGCGTTCGCAGCGCTATCTGAAATTAGGGCGACATCTGCATAGCATGTTGTGCCCGTCTTTATCATTTCGGCGATGGCAATTTGTGTTCCAACACTCACCAGTTCAGGGCTAATTGAATATTTAGCGAGAAGCTGAGGTAACGTTTCGAAGCGGCTGTGGTCAGATTGTTTAAAAATGATTTTCGCTAATGTATTCAAGGATGCGTGAGTGTGGCAATTGATAAGTCCAGGCATGACTAAGTGTCGGTCTAGGGCATAAGTGACTGATGCTTCGAACCTTTGTACAGCCTCTGATTGTTCGCAAATTGCGATTATTCTTTTTTTATGAATTGCAATTGAAACCCTTTCAAACACAGAACTTTCCGGGACTATTGGTATTACCCATCTGCAGTTCAGTAAGGTATCAATGAACATTGGTGACTCCTTGTGTCAAGGATTAAGTTGCGACGAATCCATTTTTCTTACAATGAATTTTGGAACATTTTTGAACTTTTTCGGTTATGTCTCGCAAATATAATTACGCCGCAAAGCCCTTGATTATGATATTATTATATACAATTAAAGTCTCGATTTAGCGATTGTTTTAAGAAAAATAATGAAGCCTGCAATCTTGCTATATACAAGTGATATACATGGAGAAATATGACTAATTTGGCAAAAGATATCGTACCCATCAAGATTGAAGAAGAACTGAAACAATCTTATCTTGATTACGCGATGAGTGTAATAGTTGGGAGAGCATTGCCTGATGTGAGAGATGGCCTTAAGCCGGTCCATCGACGAGTGCTCTTTGCAATGCACGAGTTGAATAATGACTGGAATAAGCCCTATAAAAAGTCTGCTCGAATCGTGGGTGATGTGATTGGTAAGTATCATCCTCATGGTGACACTGCTGTCTACGACACTATTGTTCGGATGGCACAACCATTCTCATTACGGCATATGCTAGTTGATGGACAAGGAAATTTTGGCTCAATTGATGGTGATTCGGCTGCCGCAATGAGGTACACCGAGATTCGAATGACTAAGATAGCACATGCCTTGCTCGAGGATTTAGACAAAGAAACAGTTAATTATCAACCAAATTACGATGAATCCGAGTCTATACCTGTAGTTATGCCTACTCGTATTCCAAATCTGTTAGTCAATGGTTCTTCTGGAATTGCTGTGGGTATGGCCACTAACATACCCCCACATAACCTTAATGATATCATTTCAGGCTGTCTCGCTTTGATTGATAACAGTGAGATCACAATTGATNAGTTAATGCGGTTTATTCCCGGACCAGATTTTCCAACTGGCGCAATAATTAATGGAAAAGCTGGCATTGTTCAAGCATATAAGACGGGTAGGGGACGGATATATGTTCGAGCTTTAGCGAATGTAGAGTTTAATGAAAAAAGCGGTCGAGAGACAATAATTGTGTCAGAGATTCCATATCAGTTAAACAAAGCACGCTTGATAGAACGCATCGCAGAACTGGTCAAAGAAAAAAAGATTGAAGGAATTTCTGAATTACGAGACGAGTCGGATAAAGATGGATTACGAGTCGTTATCGAAATTAAGCGAGGAGAGATTGGTGAAGTCGTGCTAAATAATCTGTATGCACAGACGCAATTACAAAGCGTGTTTGGAATAAATATCGTCGCATTAGTTGATGGTCAGCCAAAGATTTTAAACCTTAAAGAATTACTTGAAGCTTTTATCTCGCACAGACGCGAAGTAGTTACTAGACGTTGTATTTTCTTGTTGCGGAAAGCACGTGCGCGAGCACATACACTCACTGGTTTTGCAATAGCGTTGGTAAATATTGATTCTATAATAGCTGTTATAAAAAATGCTGAAAATCCGGCGCAAGCAAGGTCTGTGCTTCTGGACAGAGCCTGGAGTCCAGGCTCTGTCCAATCGATCTTAGAGCGAGTTGTTGATCAGCCCTCGGTTAATTTCTTCTCGAGTGAGGATGGATATGGATTAATTGATGGACAATATTATTTATCTCCTAACCAAGCGAGGGACATACTCGATTTAAGATTACATCGTCTTACAGGTTTGGAACAGCAGAAAATACTTGATGAAGCGAAGTTAAAGTTTAGTGAAATATTAGAGTATAAGAATATTCTATCAGATACTCGCAAGCTAATGGCTGTAATCAAGGATGAATTGGAGCTTGTTGTGAAAGAGTTCAGTGAATCCAGGAGGACTCAGATAGTAGAATCTCAGCATGACCTAACTGTTGAGGATCTTATTGCTGAAGAAGAGCGGGTGGTCACGATTTCTCATGGAGGATATGCGAAAACGCAGCCGCTCTCTGACTATCAATCACAAAGACGAGGTGGAATGGGGAAATCTGCCACAGTGGTGAAAGATGCAGACTTCGTTGAACATTTGTTAATAGCCAGCACACATGCGACCATATTGTGTTTCACGAATGCCGGAAAAGTATATTGGCTTAAGGTGTATCAGATACCTGTTGCTGGTCGCAATTCGAGAGGCAGACCGGTAGTTAATTTACTTCCTTTGGATGTTGGAGAAAGGATAAACTCTATATTGCCGGTAGACGGATACCGCATTGGCCAACATATCATAATGGCAACAGCTAACGGAACGGTAAAAAAGACGCAGTTGTCTAAGTACTCAAATCCACGCAAGGCAGGATTGCGTGCGATTGAGCTTGTTAAGGGAGATGTATTAGTCGGTACCGCCATAATCAAGGATGGGAGCGATATTATGTTATTTAGCAGTGAAGGCAAAGCTATTCGTTTCAAGAGTACAGATGTGCGCTCTATGGGTCGCGTGTCAAAGGGCGTCAGAGGTATGCGGCTGACAAATGGAGGTAAAGTGATTTCAATGGTGATTCCAGAGGATAATGGTTATTTGTTGACAGTTTGTGATAACGGCTTTGGTAAACGCACTGAATGTTCGGAGTTCCCAACTAAAGGTCGGGGAGGAAAAGGTATGATCGCCATTCAGGCGAGTGACCGCAATGGTCCGCTTGTAGGTGCCGCTCAATTATTCTCTGGAGATGAAATAATGTTAATTTCAGATCAAGGAACAATGGTAAGAACGCGTTCTGAGGAAGTTTCAGTGGTCGGTAGAAATACACAGGGAGTAAGAGTAATTCGTTTAAAACACAGCGAACGCTTGGTGAGTTTGGCGCGAATTGCTGAGGCGCAAGAAATTGATTTAATCGAACGATCTGATGCGACTTAATTCAGGCGAGATAAATTTTTAATATGAAAGATAAGGACCTCCTTTCCGTTATTCGATCTGAGATTGACTTTATAGATAATCAAATTATTCAAGCAATCAACAATCGTGCGAGATGTGCTCAACGAGTTGGAGAGTTAAAACAAAAACAGGGAGACAAAAGCTTTTATCGACCAGAGCGAGAAGCGCAAGTCTTAAGACGTGTGATAGAGGCAAATACCGGTCCTGTAACTAACGAAGACATGGCACTATTGTTTAGACAAATTATGTCCATGTGTCTTTCGATGGAAAGGCCATTAACAATTGCATTTCTGGGACCGGAGGGAACATTTACCCATGAGGCGGCACTAAAGCATTTTGGAAAATCCGTCATCAATGCCCCGCAGTCAGCTATTGAAGACGTTTTTAGGACAGTAGTAGTGGGAGAGTGTGACTTCGGCGTAGTTCCAGTTGAAAATTCCACGGAGGGTATGGTAAATCAGACGCTAGATAATTTTGTAGATACAACTCTTTCGATTGTTGGGGAGGTTGAAATACGAGTACATCACTACNTACTTATAGGGCCCAATTCGGATGCGAAAAAAATTACTCGGGTATATTCTCATTCGCAATCCCTGGCACAATGTAGGAAATGGCTAGACTCTAATTACCCAAAAGTTGAGCAAATTTCCGTAAGCAGTAATGCTGTTGCTGCTAAGTTAGCGCAAGGAGAATGGAATTCTGCGGCTATTGCGGGTCTTTCTTCGTGTGATTTCTACGGCCTGAGACAATTAAACAGTAAAATTGAGGACCAGCCAGATAACTCTACGAGATTCTTGATTATTGGTCGAGAAAGAGCGTTGGCAAGTGGGAACGATAAAACCTCAATAGTAGTTTCAATGCATAATAAACCAGGATCACTCTATGGTCTATTGAAGATCTTTTACAGTGCTGGCATTGATTTGACGAGAGTTGAAAGTCGGCCGGCGAAAGGAAGTAAGTGGTCTTATGTCTTTTTTATTGACTTTGTCGGCCATTGTGATGAGCAGAGAATTGATCAGTTGTTAAAAGAATTAAAAAACGAGAGTATATATACAAAGCTTCTCGGTTCTTATCCTCAATCAGTTGTCTAGGTTGCCAAAAATAAATTTTAACTAATTTTAGTGAATATCTAGAAACCGGGTATGTATATGAGCTATGAATTGTCTGCAGAAGATGCTCTTTTTAACCGAATTGTTATAATTGGCCTAGGTTTGATTGGCGCAAGCATTGCGCTTGCAGCCAAAAAGAGAAAATTGTGTTATGAGGTAATTGGATTAAATCGAAAGTCCTCTAGCCTTATGTCAGCAAAAAAAACAGGGGTGATTGACAGAGCAATCGAAAATTTATCTGAAATCTCATTAAATTTAAATGAGAATGACTTGATACTGATTTGCGTGCCGACGTTAGAGTTTGAGAGTGTCTTGAAGGAGTGCCGAAGATTACTACGAGATTGTGTCACAATCACGGACGTTTGCAGTGTAAAGGGGTATACAGTCGACACCGCTAGAGCAGTTTTTGGCTTTGAGCCATTTCAGTATGTCCCGGGTCATCCTATCGCGGGATCTGAAAAAAGTGGGTTAGTAGCGGCGGCTCCAGAGTTGTTTGCAAATCATCTCGTTATTTTGACTCCTACCTTGAGAACGGGTGAGAAAAACCTTGAGCGTGTGAAACGCCTTTGGGAGGGATTTGGAGCTTTTGTTTGTTATATGGACACCTCTCGACATGATGAAATTCTTGCTTCAACCAGTCATCTTCCTCATATGCTAGCCTACTCTCTTGTTGCAACCCTTGCCTCCCGCGCGGATTATCAAGATATTTTTCGCTTTGCTGCTGGAGGATTTAAAGACTTTACTCGAATTGCCGCTAGTGATCCAATAATGTGGCGAGATATCGCGTTAACGAATAGACGTGCCATAGTAAACGCTTTAGACCATTCATTAACAGATCTCCATGTTTTACGAAATGCCATCGAGTCGTGCGATTCAAATACTTTGATGGAAGTTTTTACTAGGGCTCAGGGCGCGCGGAAATATCTTAGCGGAATCAATCCACATATGTTTAAGAACAGAAGTAATTCTGATGATGCAAAGGACTCTGAAGAAATTAAATATGTTATAAAGCCTGGAGGACATTGTCGCGCTGAATTGCGAATCCCTGGCGACAAGTCAATTTCACATAGATCCCTTATGTTTGGTGCTTTAGCCGAAGGATTAACAAGTGTCACTGGGTTCTTAGAGGGAGAGGATACGTTAGCCACTTTGCAGGCCTTTCGGGATATGGGAGTGGTTGTGGAGGGTCCATCTGAAGGAAGATTGCTCATTCATGGTGTAGGATTAAATGGTCTTAGGAAGCCTACAAAGCCGCTTTATTTAGGAAATTCTGGAACATCTATGCGACTGCTAAGCGGTCTTTTAGTTGGTCAAGATTTCGACGTTGAGATGGTGGGAGACATTTCGCTTTCAAGGCGTCCGATGAATCGAATTGCAATCCCCTTGAAGCGAATGGGTGCAATTATTGAAACTCTTGATGGTGGGTTGCCGCCTGTAAAAATCAGGGGTGGACGAAAGCTTAACAGTATAGAATATCAAATGCCGATCGCCAGCGCGCAAGTCAAATCGAGTATTCTCTTTGCAAGTCTCTATGTCAATGGAGAATCTTCAATATCTGAGCCAGCTCCGACAAGGGATCATACAGAGCGGATGCTAAAGGGGTTTGGATGTGACGTGAGAACCGGCAATTCTGAGATTATTATTCGGGGTGGTACGCATTTTATGGGGAAGTGCGTAGAGATTCCTTCCGATATTTCTTCTGCAGCGTTTTTTATGGTGGCTGCAGCGATAACTCCTGGTTCTTCAGTATTGTTAAAGAATATAGGTGTTAATCCTACCCGCGTCGGTGTGGTCAACATCTTAAGGATGATGGGAGCAGATATTGAGTTTTCGCACACTTACAATCAAGGAGAAGAACCGGTAGCGGATATTCAAGTAAAATATAGTCCTTTAGTTGGAATTGATATTCCAAAAGGCCAAGTTGCACTAGCAATCGATGAATTTCCAGTAATCTTTGTCGCTGCGGCATGTGCGTCTGGTGCCACTCGCTTGTCAGGTGCAACCGAGCTTCGGGTTAAGGAGAGTGATCGTATCAAAGCGATGTCCGATGGGCTGACATTGTTGGGGATCGAGGTTATTCCTGCCGCGGATGGTTTGACTGTAATCGGCGGTGTGATTGGTGGTGGTGAAGTTGATAGCTTGGGTGATCATCGTATTGCCATGGCGTTTAGTATTGCAGCATTGAGAGCTACTTCTGAGATTTGTATATTGAACTGTAATAATGTAGCTACGTCGTTCCCTACTTTCGTTCAACTGGCTAGACAAGTAGGACTTGATGTGGTTGTGGAGAGTCAGTGATTGTGAGCGCTGTAAATGTTTTGACTTTAGATGGGCCGAGCGGGGTGGGCAAGGGCACGGTTGGAGTGAGTATGGCGAAAAAGTTGTCATACAATTATCTCGACAGCGGTGCACTGTATAGGACACTGGCTGTAGCAGCCGAACGGTGGGATGTCGATTTAAACGATAAAAAAGGCCTTAAAAAGCTTGCGAATAACTTAGATATATCCTTTCAAGCTGAGTCTGCGTCAACTATCAAACCTTTTTTAGATGGCGAGGATATAACGCGAGAGCTAATGCTCGAGAACACAGCGTCGAAGGCTTCTGTATTGGCATTATACTCGGAGGTAAGAACGGCATTGACAGCGCGTCAGCGCCTTTTTGCTATTTCACCTGGATTAATTGCTGATGGACGTGACATGGGAACTGTTGTATTTCCAGATGCTATATTAAAATTTTTTTTAACCGCTTCTGTAGAGACTCGAGCAAAACGACGATATAAACAGTTGCTCCTAAGAGGGGATAATGTTAGTCTGCCGGCCATTTGGCGACAGCTGGAAGAGCGAGACAAAAGAGATTCTGAGCGAAATATTTCCCCCCTAGTGCCTGCGGAGGATGCTATCGAGCTCGACACCACTTATATGTCAGCAGGAGAGGTTGTCGATGCTCTTATGGATGTTGTAATGGTTCGTGGAATTTTTTAAAAGAGTTTGCAATCCAGGTCTTGCCAGAAATTGGACTCGGTTGCAACAAAGTTAACAACGTCGCACTAACTGGTAGTGCGAACTAATGGAGTCTGGAAAAAGCCAAGGTCTGTTCGGGAACTTCATAATCGTACCCTAAAGGTAGAATTTAATGAGTGAAAATTTTCAAGAATTGTTCGAAGAGAGCCTCAAAACCGTTGAGATGAACCCTGGTGCGATAATAACGGGAGTTATTATCGATATTGACAAAGATTGGGTCACCGTGCATGCGGGCCTCAAATCTGAAGGAGTTATACCTGCGGACCAGTTTTATAATGACAGAGGTGCTGTTGAAGTTGTGGTCGGGGATGAGGTTCAAGTGGCGCTAGAGGCTGTTGAGGATGGCTTCGGGGCCACGCGCTTGTCGAGGGAAAAAGCTCGGCGAGCCGAGTCTTGGCTTGATTTGGAGGCGGCTCATAAATCGGACGAAACAGTGATTGGAATCATTAGTGGTAAAGTAAAAGGTGGGTTTACTGTGGATGTCAGGGGCTTACGTGCTTTCTTGCCAGGCTCGTTGGTTGATGTTCGTCCTTTGCGTGAAATTACACATCTAGAGGGCAAAGATTTAGAATTTAAAGTCATAAAGCTGGATCCAAAGCGCAATAATGTGGTGGTTAGTCGGCGTGCGGTTATGGAAAGTGCTAATTCTGCAGAACGCGACGCATTACTCCAGAATTTGGAAGAGGGTGTGTCTATTAAAGGTGTAATAAAAAATCTCACCGATTACGGGGCGTTTGTAGATCTGGGCGGTATAGATGGGTTACTACATATTACAGATATGTCTTGGAAACGAATCAAGCATCCTTCTGAAATGATTAATGTAGGTGACGAAATTGATGTAAAAGTACTGAAGTTTGATCGAGAGCGTAATCGAGTTTCCCTTGGTATGAAGCAAATGGGAGAGGATCCGTGGGGCGACATAAAAGGTCGTTACCCGGAGGGTGCCAGGGCCACAGCAAAAATTACCAACTTGACCGACTATGGGTGCTTTGCTGAGTTAGAGGATGGAGTTGAGGGCTTGGTTCATGTTTCTGAAATGGACTGGACTAACAAAAATGTGCATCCCTCTAAAATCGTGCAGTTAGGGGATGAGGTTGAGGTGATGGTGCTAGATATTGATGAGGAGCGAAGACGTATTTCGCTCGGTATCAAGCAGTGCTTTCCAAATCCATGGGATGAGTTTGCTAGTAGCATGGAGAAAGGTAAAAAAATCTCAGGGAAAATCAAGTCTATCACTGACTTTGGGATATTCATTGGTCTGGAGGGTGGAATTGATGGGCTCGTGCATCTGTCCGATATTTCATGGTCCGACTCTGGCGAAGAGGCAGTGCGTAATTTCAAAAAGGGTGAGGAGGTGGATACCGTTGTGCTAAGTATAGACGCTGAAAGAGAGCGTATCTCCTTAGGTATAAAGCAACTTTTGGATGATCCATTTGGTAATTATGTTGAGAGTAATGATAAAGGATCGGTCGTTTTAGGGACTGTTAAAGAAGTCGACCAAAAAGGAGCTGTAATCCAGCTAGCAGAGCATGTTTTAGGGGTTCTCAAGGTAGCGGAAATTTCCCGAGATCGTGTGGATGACGCTCGACTTTTGATATCCATTGGTGAAGAGATTGAGGCTAAAATTGTTTTGATTGATCATAAAAATCGAACTATAAGTTTGTCGATTAAAGCTAAGGATGTGTCAGAAGAAAAAGCCGCGGTTAAAGCACATCGTAAGAGTGATTCTGAAGTTTCGACTGCCCCAACAACTATTGGAGACTTGATAAAAGCTCAGATGGACAAGTAAGTTTCTTGGTTAGACTAGCTTTCACAAAGGAACTGATAGTTTTTTGAATCAATAATGAGTTGCTTTCTGTTGTCTATATATTATCATAACTTATAATTAAATTCTCNGTTTTTGTGAAACTGAGAGAGTTGATCGTGGCTTTCGGCCATGGGAACACAACGGCAATTTAAATGACAAAATCAGAACTAATAGAAAAAATCTCTGCAAGCCAAGATCATTTGTCGCCCAAAGATGTAGAGTTGGCGGTTAGAATGATATTGGAGAGAATGACGACCTCGCTGGCGAGTAATCGTAGGATAGAGGTCCGAGGCTTTGGAAGTTTTTCTCTTCATTATCGAGCTCCAAGGTTAGGACGTAATCCAAAAACTGGAACTTCAGTGAAATTAAGCGGTAAATATGTACCCTACTTCAAACCAGGCAAAGAACTTCGTGACCGTGTAAATAATTTGCCCTAACGACATTGAGTTATGGCATGCAATTTTTAAAATCTATATTAACGACCTAACTACCTTGCCTTGTCATATGCCTTCTATGAGAATCATGGATGTGTAGATTGTAGCTGTCGTTATTTTTGTAGATGATTCGCACTACATGGTTCGTGAAGATTGTTTTCAATTGCCACACAAATTTGTTTGGAGCGTGGTTTTCACTGCAGTGGATTTGCTTGAGGCTTCGTTGCTTTTTCACTATATCCAGAAACCACTTATTTTCATTGGATCTTCCTTACACTAATTTGTTTATAAATTTTTGGTGACATTTATGTAGTCTTTACCATGGATTTTCGAACATTTAATCGAGCATGGTTTGTTTTGTATTCTTGAAGCTTCTTCCTCTCTTTCTCAACAACTTCTTTGGGTGCTTTACTAGAAAAATTAGGGTTACGTAGCTTTGCTTCTAGTGCACGACATTGGGTATCAATTTTTCTCATTTCTTTATCTAAACGCTTTAGCTCATCAGAGATGTTGGCATGACCTTCCATTAGGACTAATACTTCTAACCCTCGGGTTAATACTGCGATCGCTGGCGGAGTTCCAAATTTTGGATCTACCCATTGTATTGTCTCTAACCGTCCTAATTTTATAAGCAACTGATAAGTATCCTCAAATAACTCATAGTCTTCATCAGTGCCTTTGTCTAGCATGACATTTAGCGGTGTGGCCGGCGAAATACACATTTTTGCTCTAACAGTTCGAATTGCAGTCACTAAAGATTTCACCCAATTAATTTTTGCTTCAGCCTCAGCATCCATAAACGTTGAGCTTGGTAATGGATATGGCTGGNGCATAATTGTTTCCCCGTGAACGTCAGCAATGGGCGCTATATGTTGCCAGATTTCCTCCGTTATATACGGAATGATAGGATGAGCTAATCTCAAAGTTGTTTCTAAAGTAAAAGTAAGTGTTCGCCTTGTGCCAATTTTCTTAATTTCCGAACTTTCTGCGTCCCATAGAATTGGTTTTGCCAATTCTATAAACCAATCACAGTACTCGTTCCAAATAAAATCGTAAATTGATTGTGCTGCTAGGTCAAACCGATATTGTTGAAAGAATTTTAAAACGTCGTTTATTGTTGTTTGAAGCCTAGATTTTATCCATCGGTCTGCTAAACTCAAGTGTCGATCGAANTGTTTATCCCCAAAATCTTGGTCTTTTGTATTCAGAACTACAAATCGAGAAGCGTTCCAAAGTTTATTACAAAAATTCCGGTAGCCTCCAAGTCGTTTCATATCCCAATTAATATCACGTCCATGAGACGCAAGTGCGCAAAGCGTAAATCTTACCGCATCTGTGCCATGGTTGGGAATCCCATTTGGAAACTCTTTTGCTGTACGATGTGCGATTTCTTCAGACAACTTTGTCTGCATCATATTTGAGGTACGCTTCTTTTGCAGGTCCTCTTTGCTAATTCCATCTACCATATCCAAAGGGTCCAAAACATTTCCCTTTGACTTTGACATTTTTTGCCCTCGTTCATCACGAATGAGACCATGCACGTAAACAGTTTTGAAAGGTATTTGGGGTATTTCATTTTCGTCACGCAAAAGTCTCATAGACAACATAATCATGCGCGCTACCCAGAAAAAAATGATATCGAAGCCGGTAACAAGAACTGAGGTTGGGTGAAACGTTGATAAACNTGAATTGACTTTAGNCCACCCCAACGTTGAGAAGCTCCAGAGAGCAGAGGAAAACCATGTATCCAAAACATCAGGATCTTGACGTAAAATTATGTCTCCAAGCTTATGTTTTTTACGAATTTGCTCATCGGAAGTTCCGACATAAACATTACCGCTCTCATCATACCAAGCGGGAATTCGGTGTCCCCACCAAAGCTGTCGAGATATGCACCAATCTTGAATATCTTTGAGCCATGAGTAGTACATATTTTTATATTGTTCTGGAACAAATTTTATTCTCCCTACTTCGACCGCATTGATAGCAGGACCAGCAAGTTCACGCGCGTTTACATACCATTGGTTTGTTAGCATGGGTTCAATGATTACTCCACTGCGGTCGCCGTAGGGCACAGTCATGTCATTGAGGTGAGTGGATTCTAATAGTCCCAATTCTTCTAAGTCAGAAATAATTTGGCGACGCGCTTCGAACCGGTCTAAATCGACATATTTTTCCGGTAATTTTGAATCTATCGTTTTATTAGTACTTCCGTCTGCATTGAGACACTCAGCCTCTCGCAGAATTTTGGCATCCTCATCTAACACTCTTATAATGGGGAGGCGGTGACGTTGTCCCACCGCGTAATCATTAAAGTCATGAGCAGGCGTTATTTTAACACAGCCAGTTCCCTTGTTTATTTGTGCATGTTCATCTGCAACGATTGGTATAATTCTTCCGACCAAGGGGAGTTCAGCAGATAAACCGATTAGTTCAGCAAATCTCGGATCCTTGGGGTTAACGGCAATACCGCTGTCACCAAGCAGAGTCTCGGGTCGAGTTGTTGCGATCAAAATAAATCTGGTACCGTCTTGTGAGACGGTGTCTGACGAGAGTGGGTAGCGAATATGCCATGTGTTTCCTTTTTTCTCTCGATTTTCTACTTCAAGATCCGATATTGCAGTTTGTAATTTTGGATCCCAATTGACCAATCGTTTGCCTCTGTATATCAAGCCTTCATTAAAAAGGCGGATGAAAGCTTCAGTTACACTTTCAGAGAACTCCTTGTCCAAAGTGAAACGTTCGTTTTTCCAGTCAACTGAGTTGCCTAATCGTCGCATTTGTTGTGTAATTGTGTTACCCGATTCCTCCTTCCACTCCCAAGCTTTCTTGATAAATTTTTCTCGCCCGAGTTGTAATCTGCTCAGTTGTCCTTGCTCGGCTAAATTACGTTCTACCACCATTTGAGTAGCTATTCCCGCATGGTCCGTTCCGACTTGCCACAACGTTTTATGACCTTGCATGCGCTTGAAACGCACTAATGTATCCATAATTGCGTATTGCAACGCGTGCCCCATGTGCAGGCTACCGGTAACGTTTGGTGGAGGAATCACAATTGAAAACGGCTCACCGTTACCTTTTGGGGAGAAATAACCCCTTTTTTCCCACTCTTCTGACCAAAATTTTTCAATGGTTTGGGGTTCAAATACACTCTTCATAAATGCCTTATGGTACTCTTGTTTCGTCTGTTTCTAAGCTGTCAATTATATTTTGATACATACTTCATGTCCAAACTCGTTTTAACTCGGGCTCATAAAAGTATTGCGAAACTTAATTCGGCGAGATGTTGACTCACATATTGGTCTAATGGGTTAGTTACTCCTCTTGGAATCAGAAGTAGTTTTTATTTAAATTTCTTCGGTTGAGGCTTTTTTTTATTTACCACCACTTTCATTGCTTAGATCAATGTACGCGGTTTCATAGCCTCGATATTTGAAGAAACGAAAATGTTCTCTTTTTATTTCTGTATCCTCCGGATCTTCATATATAAATTCTATAAGTTGTTCAAAGCGGCTAAACCATACTGGTATATCTTCTTGGAAATTCATTAACATCTCGTAATGAATTCCTGGGGTTGATTCTTTGCTTATACCTACAGGATCAGACAAAGGACCAGTACTATGCGGAATAAAAGACGTCTCTGAGAAGCCCCAAAGGACTTGATCTATCTTATTTACGAAATTTTCATTGGGGACTTGCCATAATACTTTGCACTTTTCTCCCACTGACTTTTCAGTAATTTGCGCACCTAGGTTGATGGCTGACTTAAGTCCTCCTGACACTCTATAAAACGAGATTTTTGTCATTACTTTTTTAAACCGTTTCCTTACCTAAAGTGTAAGCCGTCTGAGGTAATTCATTAGTAGCGGCACAGGTCGTCCTGTAGCGCCTTTTTTGGAACCTGATAACCAAGCGGTGCCAGCGATATCGAGGTGAGCCCATCGAATATTTTTTGCAAACCTAGCTAAAAAACAAGCAGCCGTTATCGTTCCTGCCTCGCGACCACCGATATTCGCCATATCAGCAAAGTTACTTTTGAGTTGTTTGTCATAATCACTCCACAGCGGTAATCTCCAAGCTCGGTCGCCAGCTTCAGTACCACTTGTGAGTAGTTCATTAGCCAGTTCTTCGTCGTTGGATAAAAGCCCCGATACGTGTTTCCCTAGTGCCATCACACAAGCGCCTGTCAAGGTGGCGATGTCAATTACTACTACTGGTTTGAATTTAACACAATAAGTGAGTGAATCACAAAGAATTAAACGGCCCTCGGCATCTGTGTTGAGAACCTCAATGGTTTGCCCTGACATACTTGTGATTACGTCTCCCGGTTTTGTAGCGCCTCCACTTGGCATATTTTCTACTGCTGGAATGAGACCTATGACGTTAAGTTTTAGTCGACTTAGAATCAAAGCGTGCAGAACGCCCATGACCGAAGCACCGCCACACATGTCAAATTTCATCTCATCCATGCCACTGCTAGGTTTTAAGCTTATACCTCCAGAATCAAAAGTAACTGCTTTCCCAATTAACACCACTGGTGGCTCATTTTGGGTACCTCCTTCATAGTGTAATTCAATAAATTTGGGGGCTTCCCTTGAGCCTGCTGTGACTGATAGTAGGGCTTTCATCTTGAGCAATTCCATGTCATTCCCATTTAAAATTATACTTTTGAGAGGCGAAACACCCTCGGCCATATTCTGTGCAAATTCGGCCAAGTATGACGGAGTGCAAATATTTGCGGGCAGGTCTCCCAATTTTTTTGCGACATTTAAACCGGCACCCACGGCCGCACCAAAATTTAGTTCTGATTGCACTAGCGCGACAATACCGCGGTTTTTTACCAAATAAATTACCTCAGAAGGAGCTTTAGTCTCGTTGATAGTTCTCTGTTTGAATTTGTAGCTGGCTCGAAACATTTTTTCCGCGACAATCGATGCCATCCAAGATGGTTCGCTATCCTTTCTGCAATCTAACCATAGAATTGTATTAACCCCAACACGCACGCATTGGTCTGCAGCTAATTCGATTACATTTATCTCTCCCTGTTTATCTGTTACACCGTCAATACCGACGAACAGTGCCTGCTTGAATACCATTGTTGGAGTATAAATATGCCTCGTGACCCCTTTTTTACCATTGAAATTAGTAGCTTTCAAAAGTTCGATAAATTGGACGCGTAAAGCCTCATCGAAATCCTTAAGTTCATAATCAAGATTACCTTCGCTAAATAAAATAATGCAATCCGATTTTAAGTTTAACGGATTGGCCGCAGATGCAGTAAACTTCATAAAATCGACCCTAATAAGTTGGCGGAAACGAAATGTGAACAAGATACCAGTTTGTTTGAACTTACCCAAGGTTTCTTGAGGACATTTCATTGATCATTTTTCGGTATATTTTTCGTGAGGTTTTAACGTCTACTGTCGCCGTATGCACAATTTTGTTGATGATCCTAGTAAGCGGTAGATTAGTAAAATATCTGGCTAAAGTAGCTGCAAGCACAATGGACTTCAGTGCAATGATTGCTCTTTTAGGCTATAGAGTTCCAAGTCTTTTGGAACTAACGTTACCTTTAGCTTTTTTTCTTGCGCTCTTGTTATGTCTGGGTCGAATGCATACTGACAACGAAATAAGTGTCCTAAATGCTTGCGGAGTCTCTGAGAGGAGACTACTTGGATACGTTCTTATGATCGCTAGTTTGTTTGCTATTGGCGTTTCTTATCTGAGTTTGATTTTGTCTCCTTTGGGCATGCAACGGGCTGAGTTTGTTGCTGAAGCGCAAAGATCTCGGGGAGTTTTTGATGATGTTATCTCTAAAAAATTTTATCCCTTTCGTGATGGAGATGGTGTTATTCATGCGGTTGATGTGTCCAGTGAGCAGGTACTTAGCAAGGTGTTTTTGGTGTTGTCTCCTCTTTCATCTGCGACAGTGAGTGCGCCCGCGATAGTAGTTTCTGCAGAAGAGGCTGAACAACAAAGCACTGATAATGATACAAAAAAATATATTGTTTTGAATGGAGGATTAAGGTACGAAGGAATTCCCGGTAGCACAAATTATCACATTACTGAGTTTGAAGAATATGGGATACGTCTCTCGGAAAGGCGATCCTACGAACAGCCTGTTGATCTTGAGGCAATATCGACATCTGAATTGATGATTTCTAATGAAGTTGATCACATTGTGGCGTTACAGTGGCGATTTTCAATACCTTTGATGATCTTTGTTGTGGCACTTTTGGCGTGGCCCTTAAGTCGCGCAAAACCTCGACAAGGACAATATTCAAAATTGTTGCCGGCTATTATGCTGTATTTGTTTTATCTGGTTGGTTTGAATGCTCTGCGCGGATCGATAGAGTCTGGAGTGGTTCCATCTTGGGTAACTCTTTTGCCGATGCACTGTGTCTTTATAATGATTGCGTTAATTTTAATTTTTCGCGGTTCATTTAAGCGTTATCGAGCACACACACGGTCGAAATAGGCATGAAAATTCTATCAGGTCATATTGCTAACTCAGTATTTTCTGCAATAGTTATTGCTTTAGTTGTGGTTGTGGGTATTGACGCTATTTCTGCAATTGTTGATGAGTTAGACTCGATTAGAAACAACTACAAGCTCAAAGACGTTTTTATATACGTGGCTACGAGCTTGCCTTCTCGTGTTTATGAATACCTCCCGATTTCTACTCTTATAGGTTGTCTGTTTGGCTTGGGACAACTAGCCGACAGAAGCGAAATAGTCATTATGCGCGGTGCGGGCATATCAACGACTGAAATTGTATTTTCCGTTATCCGTCCGGCTTTATTCTTCGTTTTTCTTGGTCTGATCTTAGGTGAGTATTTCGCACCATATCTCGATCAGCTTGCAAAAGGACAACGAGAATATCTGCGTAAGGGAGATTTAGAAGTTGATTCCACCTCTGGTCTCTGGATTCGGGAGGGGAACGAATTTATGCACTTTAATGCGGTATTTCCTGGCGGTGTCTTATTTGGGGTCACTCGTTTTCAGTTCGATAAAAATTTGAAGTTAATTCAAGCTAGTTATTCGTCTCGCGCTTCGTATAACAGTATTAACAATGTGTGGGTAGAAGAGAATGTTTCCCTCACTCGGTTTTATCCTGGGCAATTGGAGACAGACAAATTAATTACACGTGATTGGAATTCAGATCTTAGTCCTGAACTGTTGGTGGTTAATATCTTGCCTCCAGACAGGTTATCCATTTCCACGTTGTATTATTATGTAAATTTTTTAAAAGATCAGGATGTCTCTACGGATGTTTATGAACTGGCCTTGTGGCGCAAGATAACACAACCATTCGTGATCATTAGCTTGGTTTTGCTCGGAATATCATTTGTTTTTGGTCCTCTTAGAGGCTCTTCGATAGGTTCCAAAATCTTTGTGGGAGTTTTAATAGGTGTAGTTTTTAATATTTTTCAGGACCTGCTTGGTTCAACTAGCGTTGTAATTGGGTTTTCGCCATGGTTAGCGGTACTAGCGCCCATCTTGCTCTGTACGTTGTGTGGAGTGTTGCTTCTTACAAAAACTAAATAGTTTAAATTATTTGGGAACTGCTTTTTATACTCTCTAGAGCTTTACGCCAGCCAGAAAGCTTAAGCTGACGTTTTTGGCTATTCATTTGGGGTGTGAAACGTTGCTGGCATTTCCAGTTTTTCGCAAAGTGTTTGTATGTCGGCCAAAACCCAATTTTTGACGCGGCAAGCCATGCGACTCCGAGTGCTGAGGTCTCACTTACAGTGGAACGATCTATCGGAATTTGGAGAATATCAGCCAGAAATTGCATAGACCAATTGCTTTTAGACATACCACCATCAACTCGAAGTGAAATTATTGGAGAATCGTCTACATCTCGTTGCATAGCCCTGAGTAGATCAAAGGTTTGATAGCAAACTGATTCGAGCGCAGCGCGAGCAATTTCTTTTTTTCCTGTAGAAAGCGTCATACCAAGAACTGCGCCTCTTGCCTTAGTATCCCACCATGGCGCTCCGAGCCCTGAAAAAGCTGGTATTAAATATACCAAATCATCTAAATTAGATGATTCAGCTAACTTATCGAACTCTTCAGGAGATTCAGTAAAATTTAGGCCGTCCCGTAGCCAGTTTATGACGACCCCAGCCGCAAATATAGATCCTTCAAGTGCGTAATTAATCTTGCCGCTGATTCGATATGCAATAGTAGTAATTAGTTTGTTGTTGGAGTACGCACGTTCATCACCTGTATTGAACAGGGCAAAACATCCAGTCCCACAAGTCGATTTTATCATACCTTTCGTGAAGCAAGCTTGTCCCAAAGCTGCGGCTTGTTGGTCACCTGCCACACCATATATGTCGATGCTTGAACCCAAAATTGATGAATCGGTAGAGCCAAAATAGGCATTACAGTCTCTAACTTCGGGGAGAAGACTTTTTGGAATTTCGAAGAGATCGAGTAGTTCGCTGTCCCAATCTTGACAGTTTATATTGAACAACATTGTTCTCGATGCATTTGTTATATCTGTTGCATGCACTGTACCATTTGTAAGATTCCATAAAAGCCAGCTGTCAATCGTTCCGAAAGCTAGCTCGCCATTATCGGCGGCAGATCGAGCACCATCGACATTGGACAGTATCCATGAGATTTTTGATGCTGAAAAATATGGATCTAAAATCAAGCCGGTTTTATCTTGTATTAATTTTGAAAAACCTCTTAACTCCAATGACCTACAATCCTCTGCAGTTCGTCTATCAAGCCAAATAATCGCATTATAGATAGGTATGCCAGTTTCACGATGCCAAATGACTGTTGTTTCACGCTGATTTGAAATCCCCATAGCCGCAATTCTAGTGCTCGATAATCCTGCTAATTTTGTAGTCTGCCGAAGAGTCTCAAGCGTGTTATCCCAGATATCTAAAGGGTTTTGTTCCACCCAAGCGTTCCTTGGAAAATATTGCTTAGTCGGAATCTGGTGTTGTGATGTGATATTGCATAACTTATCGAATAAAAGACTTCGGGAAGAGGTAGTGCCCTGATCAATTGCGACGATAAAATCTTGTGTGTTTGGCGTTTCTGTTCGTCTAACGCTCATAAATGGCACCTTTTTTTGTATTTTAAAATTATCTTTTCGAGGCTCCGTAAAATTTTGGCTATGTGCTTTTGAAGCAGATGATCTCTGTTTCACTTACAATATCCTGCCAGCTTACCTTTTTGGGAGTGAGATAACGCCAGAAAAAACCGAGTCCGAAAAATGCATACGCGATTGAAGCTACTAAGATTCGGAGTACACACTGTTTTGAACTCGGCAGTTTACCATCTAAACCTTGTAATTTTATTCGCCAAGTTTTCATTCCAAGAGTCTGACCTTGTTTGCGCCAACAAAGATAAAAATAACTACTAATCGAAATATAAAGTCCGAATAATGTAATGGTTTTGGTCAGTGGGTTATACTGGTATTGCAACGCAACCTCGTTTCCTAACAATACTATTTTCACAAGTACGAGTAAAACGCCGTAGCTCATTGCAATAGCAAATATTAGGAAAGCGTCATAAATCAAACTAGCGAAGAGGCGCAAGAGTCCGGGTTGGGTTGGTTCTGAGCGGGTTATACCTAACTGTATTTTTTTGTCCATGTCGCTTTTCTAATGCCTAGATCGCAAATAATATGGGTAATTATGTTTATATCCAAGAGGAAGTTTAGCCTAAATAAGCAAGGTATCGTATTATCACGTTAAGTTCGAGATATCTTGTTATATTTTATTTGAGGGAAATAAATGACTTGGGTTTACGGAATCCATGCCGTTGAGACATTGCTAAAGGTCGCTCCCGAGCGAATCAGAGAAATCCGTCTTTCAAAGGATCGAAGTGATGTCCGATTTAAGAACATTGAACAAATGGCAGGTAGGCAGGGCGTGTCTTTTCAATATTCGTCTAAAAAGTTTCTTGACGAAAAAGTCGATGGTAGACACCAGGGTGTCATAGCAAACTGTATTGAGCTTTCACCCAAAAATGAACAATTCATCTATTCCTTATTTAAAAACAGGGGTGAGAAAAGTTTCTTTGTAATGCTCGATGGGGTAACTGATCCTTACAACCTCGGTGCGTGTCTGCGTACCGCGGAATGCGCTGGTGTGGATGCGTTAATTGTCCCTCGTGATCGTGCGGTTGGATTAACTCCAACTGTAAGAAAAGTCTCATGTGGCGCCGCGGAAACTGTTCCACTAGTAATGGTCACCAATGTAGCTAGGACTTTATTGAAACTAAAACAGGAGGGTATTTGGGTAGTAGGAGCCTCAGAAGACGCGGCGGCATCAATTTTTAATCAGGATCTGACCGGTCCTTTACTCGTAGTCATGGGCTCAGAGGGAAAAGGACTCAGAGAACTCACTAGAAAAAGTTGTGATTTTTTTGTACAAATTCCAACATTTGGCGAAATAAGTAGTTTGAATGTCTCCGTGGCGACCGGAATTGCTCTTTTTGAGGTGGTACGACAACGAAATTTCTCGTGCCCCAATTAAATCAGATTTTTTGTGTCTTCAGATCGTTTTTACCTCCTTGCAAGAACATATCCTAGCTATTATACTCTCGCCCGCTCTTGAGCTTACTGACATGTTAGATTAAGACGGAGCATTTTAGACTCGACTAGGGTGAATCATCATAAGTTTTTAGACAATCTCCTTGTTTCACTTAAGAATCAAAGTGGTTGAATTTTAAGGAAACACAAATACCGGAAGGAGGTAAAGTGCGTCACTACGAGATAGTTTTTCTGGTACACCCGGATCAAAGTGAGCAAGTATCCGGAATGGTGGATAGGTACACTGCAGCGGTGTACTCAGGGGGGGGGAGCGTCCATAGACTTGAAGATTGGGGACGTCGTCAATTGGCATATCCAATTAATAAAATACATAAAGCGCACTATATTTTGATGAATATCGAGTGTAATCAAGCTGTCTTGGATGAGTTAAATTCAACTTTTCGTTATAACGATGCAATCCTTCGGAGTATGGTTTTAAAGCGTTCTGAGGCGATCATGTCCGAATCGCCCATTATGAGCCAAGAAAATGTGGAGAAGGCTGAAAGAGAAATGCGAGAGTCACGTGCCCTCGCGAAAGCTAAACAGGATCAAGATGTGGGCGAGGTAAGTGCTCCTAATTCTGAAACCGAAAACCTCTATCAGGATCCATCAGATAAAACACAAACACCGTCTGAAGTAGCCGTGGATGCGGAGTCTTTAGAAGACGAGGGAGAATTTGATGGCTAAATTTGTGAGGAGAAGAAAGTTTTGTCGGTTCACCGCGGAGGGGACGACTGAAATAGATTACAAAGACTTAGAGACGTTGAAGGCCTATGTCTCCGAAACGGGAAAAATAGTGCCCAGTCGTATAACAGGTACCAAAGCTCGATACCAAAGAGAATTGTCAGAGGCTATTAAGCGTGCTCGCTATATAGCACTGCTTCCATTCACCGATAGCCACGTTTAGCTTCAAAGTACTGATGCGATCGCTTGCTCACTTCATTATGCGGGGTAGGGGCCATGCCTGCGGGGTAGCTTTGGTAGGGTATCTCTTACCATTGGTCAGTCAGGCTACCGTTGGATTGGTCTCTCTGAGAAAAGGATTTTTGGAAGGGTCTGTTGTAGCTCTTTGGGCATCGCTTCCAATCATATTATCCTGGTTTGCAGGCAGTTTTGATGAACCTAATGCTAATCGATTACTCGTTCTAGTAACCACTTCGACTTTATTCATAACAGTAGTTGGTGCACAGATACTTCGAATAACCTCTTCGTGGCAATGGACTATTTGTGGAGTAGTTTTTTTTTCTATGGTCGCTGTACTCGGTCTCTCAGAGTGGTTCTCAGAAGGAGTAGATGAATTAATTAATAGCTTTATCATTTGGGTGCCGGATACCTATCAAATTGTGTCAGAGCCGTTAGAACGACAAAAACTTTGGCTAGTCTCTGGATTAACGACTTTCAGCATATTTTCCACAGTTATATGTCTGTTGATATCAAGGTGGTGGCAGTCTCAGTTGTATAATCCTGGAGGTTTTCGTCAAGAATTCCACAACTTACGTTTGAATAATCGGTTAATGCAAGGATTAGTTTTAAGTGCAATTTTAGGACTTATTTTTATCCGAGATAGTTTTATGCTGGTGCAGTTGCTTCTTGTTCCACTCTTAATTTCGGGTATTGCTTTAGTGCACTGGACTGTGCAGGAGATGAGACTGAGCTCGGGATGTCTAATAATAATGTACATCGCTTTATTGATGTTCAGTCCGATATTTCCACTTATGATCGCGTGTTTAGGCGCTTTGGATAGTCAGTTCTGTTTGCGATTAAAATTAGAAACTAACTTTGAGCAACCCAAAAACAAGTAGGAGTTAATTATGGATGTTATTCTTTTAGAGAAATTAGGACGCTTCGGTGGCGTAGGGGATCGCGCTTCCGTTAAAGCCGGATTCGCGAGAAATTATTTGATACCGCGTGGTAAGGCAGTTTTCGCGACCGAAAAAAATATAGCGGAATTTGAGTCCAGACGTGCTGATTTGGAATCTAATGAGATGAAAAAGTTGGAGTCGGCAAGGACAAAAGCCAAGTTTTTATCTGAGTTGGGTGATGTGGTNATAAAAGTAATTGCCGGTGATGAGGGAAAGCTGTTCGGCTCAGTCGGAGCTCGTGATATAGCAGATGCCATCACTCAACTGGGGGGCGAAGTAAGTCGCGGTGAGGTTAGTATGCCTGATGGCAGTATTAGACAAACGGGGAATTTTGAAATAGACGTTTTACTTCATCCAGATGTGCACCAATCAGTAAAAATATTGATTGAAGCAGCCTAGCTCTATTGGGCGTGGAGATTAAAATATTTTATGGTTGAGGCACTAGATGAAGCTGTCATGGAAGCCCTGTGAACCATTTGGAAACTGGTGAGATGTCAAGCTCAGAATCCAAAGCTAACCAGCCGCCGCCTCATTCGGTAGAGGCGGAGCAGGCAGTGCTAGGAGCATTGATGCTCAAAAACGATGCATTCGATACCACCTCAGAGGTGCTATCCAAAAATGATTTCTATGTCAAAGATCACCAGCTAATTTTTGCTGCGATGACGGAGCTTTCCGAGGGTCAGCAACCATTCGATCTAATCACTTTAACTGAATCACTCAAGAATAGTAATGATCTTGGAGTTATTGGTGGGCCCGAATACTTATTGGAGCTCGCTCAGAACACCCCAAGTTCCGCGAATATTGAGGCTTACACGCAGATTGTTTTAGAGCGTTCGATATTACGCCAGCTTATCTCTGCAGCCAGTGAAATTGTGCGGAAAGGTTACCATCCATTAGGTTTAGATAGTTCAAAGCTCCTTTCAGAGGCGGAGAAGAGGCTTCAGGATATTATAGAGAATCGTCCTAAGAAAGGCGGTCTTGTTGAGATTAATGCTTTATTGCGGGATGCAGTTTTGCGTCTTGATGAGCTCTCAAATAGTGATTCAGAGATTACAGGTATTAGCACAGGATTCAATGATCTTGACAAAATGACATCTGGATGGCAGAAGTCTGATTTAATTATTATTGCCGGTCGTCCTTCGATGGGTAAGACTGCTTTTGCGATGAATATGGTCGAGCATGCTGTGTTGCACCAACAACGTCCCGTTCTGGTTTTTTCGTTAGAAATGCCAGCGAATCAACTGATTACACGTTTGCTATCATCTGTGGGCAGGATAGATCAGACTCGCATGCGTACTGGAAATTTGAACGGTGACGATTGGCCACGCCTCAGTGATGCAGCAAAGAAACTTAAGGATCGTCCCCTTTTTATTGACGATACCGCGGGAATTACTCCGCTCGAGATTCGCAATCGAATTAAGCAATTTTCGCGTGAGAGGTTGCAAACTCTTCGAACTAATGCTTCTGAGGAAAACGATGAAGATGAAATGTTGTTACGGTCGCAACCAGCGATGGTTATGGTTGATTATCTACAATTAATGTCTGGTAGTAATGCTGCTGAGGGACGAGTTCAGGAAATTTCACAAATATCTCGAGAATTAAAAAATATCGCCAGAGAATGCGAGTGCCCCATTTTAGCGTTGTCTCAATTGAGTCGAAATGTAGAACAGCGTCCTAACAAACGTCCTATAAATTCTGATCTTCGCGATTCTGGAGCCATTGAGCAAGACGCTGATGTGATCGTTTTTTTATACAGGGATGAGGTTTATAATGAGGACAGTGCAGACAAAGGGCGTGCTGAAATTATTATTGGTAAACAGAGGAACGGACCGATTGGCACTTGTCAGTTAACCTTCCTTGGACAATATACTCGCTTTGAAAATCACAGTAACGAATACTCGAGCAGAGGGTAGTTACTCATTATGTAGAGTTGCGTGATGTGCTTATTTTTCGACACATAAAACACATGAGATCCCAACTGGAGCCCTACCGCAAACGAGGTCAACGCATCAGTTTCGTTCCCACCATGGGCAACCTTCACGGGGGCCATATGTCGCTAATAAAGCGGGCAAAAGCACAAAGTGATATTGTAGTGTGTTCCATATTTGTTAATTCATTTCAGTTTATGTTAACCGAAGAATGGGACAAATATCCTCGGACATTTGAGGCGGATTGTCAAAGATTGAGAGAGATCGGTTGTGATTATCTTTTTGCTCCTAATGACAGCGAAATGTATCCCAACGGACTTTCGACTCAGAGTAGGGTGGTGTGCCCATCTATGACGGATATTCTGTGTGGACGGAGTCGCCCTGGACATTTCGAGGGCGTCACTACAGTCGTAAGCAAGCTTTTCAATATAATTCAACCCGATGAGAGTGTCTTTGGATTGAAGGATTTCCAGCAAATTTCGATAATAAGACGAATGGTGGAGGATATGTGTTTACCCATAAAAATAGTGGGGGGTCCTATTTATAGGGAGTCGGATGGCTTAGCGATGAGTTCAAGAAATGTATTTATCAGATCAAATGAGCGTCCAAAGGTGAAGGTTCTCAAGGAAAGTTTGTTTGAAGTGGGGCAATCGCTCGCGGAGGGCGAAAAGGATTTTTATGGTCTTGAGAAGCAAGCCTCAGAGAGAATTGAACAACACGGCTTTGAGGTAGATTATATTTCAGTTCGCAATAGCCTAACATTGGAAGAGGCAGCGATTCATGATCAAGATCTTATTGTGCTGGGTGCGATGTATACTAAATCTGCAAGATTGATTGATAACTTTATTCTTCGGCTAGATAATATAATGGACAATGGTGGCGAAGATAAAAAGTAGGGGGTGTAGATGTTGTTAACATTTTTAAAATCTAAATTACACATGGCATCGGTCACCGGAGCGGAACTGATGTATGACGGTTCTTGCGCGATAGATGCCAATTTGCTTGCTGCCGCGAAAATGTCTGAGTTTGAGCAAATCGACATCTATAATGTAACAAACGGAGAGCGTTTTACCACCTATATAATTTGCGCGAAAGCGGGCTCGGGTATTATATCTATGAATGGGGCGGCAGCGCGTAAGTGTCAAATAGGCGATAGGATCATTATAGCAACATATGCTTGTTACGATAATAATACCAGGTCTGAACATCGGCCAAGACTGGTTTATCTTCGCGCTGACAACANCATCGAGCGTCAAGATGGTTGAATTCATGGCGGCTTCCTGTCGAAGGCAAAAATTTCTCGTAGTCGGATCAACCTTTTTTGAAAATTAATAGTAATTAAATTCTAGCATTGACTAGGTGGGGGAATTTGTTATGCTAATCAACAGGCTATATTAATTGTCTTGTATTACTTTTTTGACAGATTGGCACAACCCATGGTCACCGGTCATCAATGGAAGTAACCTTCGCATTGGAAGGATACTCGGTAGGTATGGCGCTTATCCGCGTTTCTGCCGCACTTCGCAAATAGCGAATTTCTCTTGAAAACTATTCGATGGTCAGTGAACCCGATACGTAGCTGAAACGAGCGATGAGGAATTGTTTTGGAAAATCTATCTGGTGGCGAGATAATCGTGAGCGCATTACGTGATGCAGGGACTCAATATATCTGGGGCTATCCGGGCGGTGCTGCGCTACATATATACGATGCTCTTTTCCGACAAAAGGCAGTTCATCATCTTTTAGTGAGACATGAACAGGCAGCTGTTCACGCTGCAGACGGTTTTTCTCGCGCGACGGGAATGGTTGGTACAGCATTGGTAACTTCGGGACCTGGCGCTACAAATGCCATAACAGGTATAGCTACAGCTTATATGGATTCAATCCCATTGGTGGTCATATCTGGACAAGTACCACTCCACAAAATCGGACAAGATGCATTTCAAGAAACGGATATGATTGGAGTGTCCAGACCAATAGTTAAACATAGCTTTTTGGTGACTAGGACTGAGGACATCGCCACTGCGATAGCCAAGGCTTACTACATCGCGTCGACGGGTCGTCCGGGTCCTGTGGTTGTGGACATTCCAAAAGACATTACAGACCCCAACTATAAGATTCCGTATACTTGGCCGGGGGTTATTAAAATGCGGTCTTATCAGCCCGCTGAGAAAGGTCATAGGGGGCAGATAAAACGTGCTGTTCAAAAGCTAGTCGGGGCTCGTAAACCGATGATATACTCAGGCGGTGGGATTATCATAGACAATGCGTCAGATCATCTTATTAAACTGGTTAGAGAGTTGAATTATCCTATAACTAGTACATTAATGGGCCTTGGGGCATTTCCTGGAACAGATCCATTATTTTTAGGAATGTTGGGAATGCATGGGACTTATGAAGCCAATGCTGCAATGCATGAGGCCGATGTGATCCTGGCGGTCGGTGCTCGTTTTGATGATCGTGTTACTAACGAACTCGATAAATTTTGCCCTGAGGCAACAATCATACATGTTGATATAGATCCGACCTCGGTATCGAAAAATATCGATGCTCACATACCCATCGTAGGTAGTTGCTCGACAGTCTTGAGGGAAATGTTAAGCCTCGTCAAGAAATCTAATAAGAACAAAGATTGTGATATAACTTCTTGGTGGCAAAAAATTAACCAATGGCGTCACAAATATGGGATTTATACCGCACCCCGTCATACCGCTAGCTCCGGACATTTGATCAAGCCTCAAGATGTTATAAGAGTATTATACGATGTAACTAACGGTGATGCTTTTGTTACGTCCGATGTGGGTCAACATCAGATGTTTGCTGCTCAATATTATCTTTTCGATAAACCACGACAGTGGATTAATTCAGGTGGATTGGGGACGATGGGTTTTGGTTTGCCTGCAGCTATGGGAGCTCAACTTGCATTTCCAGAGGCTAATGTGGCCTGTGTAACCGGCGAAGGCAGTATTCAGATGTGCATACAAGAATTATCTACATGCACTCAACATAGATTACCAATAAAAATAATAAATCTTAATAATTCTGCGCTTGGAATGGTCCGCCAGTGGCAGGATATGAATTACAGCGGAAGGTACGCTGAGAGTTTATACGAAGATTCATTGCCTGATTTTGTTGCTCTAGCCGAGGCTTACGGGCATGTAGGTATGCGCGTTCAGCACATAGATGATTTAGCGCCAATGATGGAGAAGTGTTTTGCCCTGAGAGATCGAGTGGTTTTTATGGACATTGATGTTGATCCAGAAGAGCATGTTTATCCAATGCAAGTACCCGGTGGTGCCATGCGGGACTTATGGTTGAATAAAAACGAGAAAAGCTAATGAGAAGGATCATTTCAGTATTGTTGGAGAATGAATCGGGCGCTCTCTCACGTTTGGTAGGACTCTTCTCACAGCGGGGATATAACATCGACACGCTGACAGTTGCTCCTACTGATGATGAGAGTCTGTCTCGACTTACCCTCACGACGACGGGAGATGCTCGTATGGCGGAGCAGGTTGTAAAACAACTTCATAAGTTAATTGACACTTTAAAAGTAAATGACTTGACCCAAGGACCTTTCGTGGAACGAGAGTTAATGCTTGTTAAAATAGCCGCTCCTGATGATGGTTCTCGTGCTGAGATTATGAGATGTGTAGAGATTTTTCGGGGAAATATCGTGGATGTAACCGCGGTGACTTATACGGTACAGTTGCTTGGTGATAGCGATAAACTAGACGCATTTTTAGAGGCGATAAAACATATTGGAAGCATTGAAGTAGTTCGTAGTGGCGTAGTGGGTGTCGCGCGAGGAGATAAATTTTTGAGGCAGTAAATTACATAACAGGTGAATTAATGAAAGTATACTATGATAAAGATTGTGATTTAGCTCTTGTAAAAAGTCTTAAGGTGGCAGTTATCGGTTACGGCTCCCAGGGGAATGCTCATGCTAATAACCTCAAGGACTCAGGGGTTGATGTCATGGTAGGGTTGAGACAAAATTCGCTTTCCGCTGGTAAAGCCCGGGCTGCGGGGTTGGAGGTGAGAGAAGTGTCCGAAGCGGTGACATGGGCTGACTTAGTAATGATTCTTACTCCTGACGAATTCCAATCGGACCTATACAAATCAGAGGTGGAGCCTAATATCCGCATGGGCGCGACTCTTGCGTTTGCGCATGGATTTTCTATCCACTACAACCAAGTGGTTCCCAGAGCCGATCTCGATGTCATAATGATTGCTCCAAAAGCGCCTGGTCACACAGTGCGGAATGAGTTTGTACAAGGAGGTGGCATTCCAGATCTAATTGCAATTCACCAAGATGCGTCTGGACGAGCAAGAGATGTAGCCCTCTCTTATGCGTCTGGTATCGGTGGAGGGCGAACTGGCATAATTGAAACCACGTTTAAAGATGAAACAGAGACGGACCTTTTTGGAGAGCAAGCAGTTCTTTGTGGTGGTGCGGTTGAACTAGTCAAGGCAGGTTTTGAGGTGCTCACCGAGGCAGGATACGAACCTGAAATGGCTTATTTTGAGTGTTTACACGAGCTCAAATTGATTGTTGATTTAATGTACCAAGGTGGTATTGCGAACATGAATTATTCTATTTCAAACAATGCTGAATTTGGTGAGTACGTTACAGGTCCAACTATAATCAACGATGCCTCAAAGGCTGCAATGAGGGAGGCTTTAAAACGAATTCAGAATGGTGAATATGCAAAGATGTTTATAACTGAGGGTGCTGCAAACTACCCCATCATGACGGCAAACAGGCGTAATAATGCAGCTCATCAAATTGAAAAAGTTGGCGCAAACTTGCGCAAGATGATGCCCTGGATTTCCAAAAATGCATTAGTAGATAAAACTAAGAATTGATTACAGTCTATTACTAAATAAAGGCATTTTTAGTCATTTATCAGTGACAAACTTTGAATCGGAAATCTTTAATGACATGATCTCAAATTCGAGAGAAATTCCTCTAGATGGCGGGGTTAACTTCCGAGATATTGGTGGTTACCAAAGCCGAGATGGACGACTGGTGAAGTGGCGTAAAGTCCTAAGAAGCGGTCACCTCTCAAATCTGACAGATAATGATAAAACAACCTTGATGAATATTGGGGTGAACCAAATACATGATCTTCGTCGCGTCGAAGAACAAAACCGACAACCGAGCATAGACTTCGGTGCGAAAACTATAAATGATTATTGCCTGTCTATTGGAAGTCTGTCGGAATTTTGGGAGACCCTCTCAAAGGGTGGCTTGAGCGGCTCCTCATCGCACAGTTTGGTAGTAAATGGGTATAAAAGTTGCATTAACGAAGTCGCACCAGCTTATCGCCGATTCATGCATTTAATTCTTGATAACGCTGAGGGCGTGAGTCTGATTCATTGCGCGGCAGGGAAAGATCGAACGGGGTTAGCTGCCGCTCTAATTTTGGCAGCTTTGGACGTGCCCGATGAAACTATTATTAATGATTACCTTTTGACTAAGGTATATTTTGATACTGATAATTTAATTAATATTGTTGAGGGGCATCTGCGCAACTCTGAGGTGTCGTTTTGGGAGAGAGAATGGTTAGAGCCTTATTGCTCGGTGCATAGAGATAATATTGAGACATTTTTATTGGCGCTGAAGCAAGACTATGGAAGTCTAGACAACTATATGAATAAAGCACTTTGTTTTGGGGAGTCACACCGCAGATTGTTAAGGAAAGTTTTTCTGGAGTAGTAGAAATTTTACAAAAAGAGTGTAAGTTGGTTTCGGCTTGTGCTAAGTTTAAAATTAAACAGTCGCAAGAATGAACATCAGGTGACATTGAATGGCAAAAGATGAACGAATAGTTCAAATGAGACATGTTAAATCTGATGTATTGGACCATCCAAGAGTGAATCGTAAAAAAGGCATTTATTTGTTGCCCAATTTATTAACTACTGGCGCCCTTTTTTGTGGATTCTACGCGGTTTTGACTGGATTTGGGGGCCACCAAGAGTGGGCCTGTATTGCGGTCTTTACTGCACTATTCTTAGACGGTCTCGATGGTAAAGTGGCACGTCTGACTCAAACTGAAAGTGACTTTGGTGCGCAGTACGATAGTCTTGCCGATATGGTCTCTTTTGGCGTCGCCCCCGCAGTGATCGCCTATGGATGGGGTTTAAATAGCTTGGGAAATTTGGGTCTTGCCGCGGTTTTTGTTTTTACATCTTGTGCAGCGCTGCGTTTGGCGCGTTTCAATGTTCAGTCGGGCATAAGAGAATCTTCATTTAGGAATTTTATTGGGCTTCCAAGTCCTGTCGCTGCGGCTGTGGTGGTAGGGTTAGTTTGGTCGACCCATTCGTTGGAGACATCCATTATCCGATCTGTAATGGGGGCGTTAATTACGGTCAGCGCTGGTTTGTTGATGGTTTCTAGTTTTAAATATCCTAGCTTNAAACATATTGATTTTCGCGGCAAAGTTCCGTTTTTTGTCGTTTTCTGCATGGTGATGACATTCGTATTGGTTTCTATAGATCCGCCTAGGATATTATTCATAGTTGCGGTTTTGTTTTGTTTTTACGCTCCCTCTCGTTGGTTATGGGATTTTTTCCAATCAAAATTCCTGAAGTACAAGAGTGAAACAACCGATTGAGATGAGGATTGATCGAGAATCTTAGGTGCGTAAACTTCGAAAATATTATCTTCGGTGTCTTAGAGTTACTCAGTATCTGCCGCTCCACACAAAAAAAGAAATTGGCGATATTGGGCATAAATCTGAAAGGATTCTGCAAGGATCATGCTTTGAGCAAAATAGTACGCCTAAATTGCTTGAAATACAAATCGGGGATTTACCTCAGGTAAGTGGGCCAACTGTTGAAAAAGTGTTAAATACGGCTGATAAAAAAATAGCCAAAACAGAGAACGCTCAAACACTCAATCTCGCGGCGCGACAGATAAATAACCTCCTAATTATTTGTGAGGTCGAAGATAGGTTGCTCAGCGATCGTGAAACGGGGTTGCTGAAGAATATTCTACGGTCGTTAGAGGTTTACGGTGATGTGTCAAACTTTGAAGTAGTTAAATTTACTGATATTCCTAGTACGTTGGACGATAATTTTTTAACATCAGTTTTTAAACAGTTTGTTGATAGATCTGATGTTACGTCAGGTCTGGTTTTGGGATTAAAAAATCATTGGCGGATGTCAGTGGGAGAGGATCGAAGTGATACCTCGCTTAACCGTTTTGAATTACCAAATGGATTAAAAATAGCACTAATTTCTGATCTTACGACAATGCTTGGGGAGCCGAAGGAAAAAAAGCGAGCATGGAATACACTTAGATCGAGACCTGAAATTGGACAGAAAGTATTTAACTGACATCAATGAAAATTGGTGTATTTTGCCAATGTATCCCGCGCATTTGCATTCTGTTGTCTCGATCGAGCGACGTGTTTCCCCTAATCCATGGAAGATGTCTCAGTTTAGGGAGAGCCTTCAACACCATAACGGAAGTGTCTTGCTTGTTGGAGAGCATGTGCGGGGGTTCACTATACATTCAATCGGTATGGAACAAGCGGATCTCCTTAATATAGGACTACAGCCCTCGTTTCAGGGGCAAGGTCTTGGACGTCGGTTAGTAAAATCGATAATTCGTCAATTGCCGGCAGGCATAAAAAAAATTATGCTCGAAGTCAGGGTTTCTAATTGGAAAGCTATTCGACTTTATAAGACGATGGGTTTCAAAATAATAGATCTGCGGAAAGACTATTACTCAAATTGGAACGAACAAACTAGAGAGAATGCTTTGGTAATGCTTCGACTATTGTCTTAACAAAAATGCGATTTTTAACCGAATAATACGATCAGAGTATATTTGAATAAGTTTTTTTGAATCAAAAATTGTTAAGTATTCACTTAAGTGAGTACTTTCGTGGCTTGCATTTTATAAATTTAAGATTGGATAGGTTTATTTATATGTGCTCAAGGTTTTCAGCTCGGTTGAATCAATTTATTCTTCAAGGATTAGCGAGCGGTTGTGTTTGGGGGCTCAGAACTGCTGAGGGGGATTGGGGCGTTACCCCGTCAAACTTGAAAAACGCTTTGGAAGTTATGCCGTTTTGGTCTAATAAAGATGATGCAGAACAAGTTTGCTGTGAACAATGGCTTCTATATTCAGCAATGCCAATTGATTTAGAGGAGTTTCTGGAAGACTGGCTACCCGGAATGCATGAAGATTATTTACAGGTGGGCGTTAATTGGTGTTCAGATCTGCGAGGAGCTGAGGTTGATCCTCTAGATTTGATGGAACTATTTGCACGCAAATTGTATTAGTGTTCTGTTGCATGTAAATATTATTTTAATGTTTTTCGAAAACTAATCACAATAGAGTGCCCGAGGAGTGATTGTTAATTATGTTCTTAATCCCATTTTACTCGCATCATCAAGATGGTATGATCATAGACAAAAAACAAGGCAGTAAGTTTGCTAAAGAAATCTGTAATGATTTTAATCCGCTTCATGATGTTGACAACAAACGCTTCTGTGTACCGGGAGACTTGTTATTTGCATTAACGCTCAAGGAGTACGGGATAAGCGAAAAGATGTATTTTTCATTTTGCGAGATGCTTCCGGCAAGTAAGCCAGTATATTTTAAAAACGATGTCAGTCATAAACTCGAAATTGTGGATGGATATGGAAAGAAATATCTTGGAGCGGATGTAAGCGGTGGAGTGAATAACCACGTTGGTTCCGTGAAAAGTTTGATTTTAAGTTATGTCCGTTTTTCAGGGAAAAATTTCCCAAATATCCTAGTTCCGCTAATGGCGGAGAATAGGGTAATGATTAACCCGTCACGTCCACTAGTCATTTATCAGTCAATGTCACTTGCAATGAGTCAAATTTTCTTTGAGAAAGTTTCGACAGAGATAGGTGATGCACTCATTGATATAAAGGGTAATCGAGCCAAAGTTACACTTTCGTTTACTCTTAATTCGAAAGGAAAAATTATCGGAGCTGGGACCAAAAATCTTGTTATCGCTGGTGTCCGACCTTATGACAACGAGTTGTGCAGTAAATTGGTGAATGAATATGTCAGAAAGCGGGATGCGTACTTAGTTTCAAAACACGCTTGAAATTCCTATTTGGAGAAAAGAATCAAGCTACATCTCGGACAGCGTTTGTTTTAGTTAAAACTGGTTTTAAAAAGCGTCCGGTGTGAGATGAGGGAGTATTCGCAATCTGCTCCGGAGTCCCTTTGGCGACGATTTCGCCTCCGCCTTCGCCTCCTTCTGGGCCAAGATCGACAATCCAATCAGCAGTCTTTATTACCTCAAGATTATGTTCAATAACGACCACCGTATTTCCTTGATCCCTAAGTCTATGAAGTACACATAAAAGTTGTTCAATATCGTGGAAGTGTAATCCGGTAGTTGGTTCATCGAGGATATAAAGGGTCTTTCCTGTTCCTCTTTTTGATAACTCTTTACTAAGCTTTACTCGTTGTGCTTCACCGCCGGAAAGTGTAGTTGCTGCCTGACCGAGCCTAATATAAGACAAACCTACATCGATAAGCGTTTGTAGCTTTCGGGTAATATTTGGAATAGCCTCAAAAAAATCGCGAGCTTCCTCAATCGTCATTTCAAGCACCTGATGTATGTGCTTTCCTTTATAGCGCACGTCTAGCGTCTCTCTGTTGTAACGAGTTCCTTGACAAACATCGCAGGTTACATAAATGTCTGGCAGAAAATGCATTTCAACTTTTGTAACCCCATCACCTTGACAGGCTTCGCATCTGCCACCTTTTACATTGAAGCTGAAACGTCCAGGAGAATATCCTCGAGAGCGAGCCTCTTGTGTGGCCGCGAATAACTCTCTTACAGGGGTAAAGATACCGGTGTATGTAGCGGGATTTGAGCGTGGAGTACGACCTATCGGACTTTGATTTATTTCTATACATTTATCGAGTTTGTCGAGGCCAACTATAGTATCGTGCTCTGCAATTTTTTGCATGTTGGCGTTGTTAAGGACTTTTGCGGCTGCCGGGTAGAGGGTTTCATTAACTAGTGTAGACTTTCCAGATCCGGATACACCGGTAATACATGTGAAAAGTCCAAGGGGTAATTCTAAATTTACGCTCTTAAGGTTGTTGGCTCGTGCACCTGATACACGCAAGAACTGATCCTTGGATTTGCGCCTTAGTGAAGGAACAGCGATTGCTCTAGTGCCAGTCAGAAATTGTCCTGTAATCGAATTAGTGTTAGCGCATATTTGCGTAGCTGTACCCTCAGCGATAACCCTCCCACCATGGACTCCTGCACCGGGACCTATGTCAATGATGTGGTCAGCGGCTTTAATCGCATCTTCATCGTGTTCAACCACAATTACGGTATTTCCAATATCTCGAAGTCTGATAAGTGTGTTTAGTAAACGCTCATTGTCGCGCTGATGTAATCCAATAGACGGCTCATCTAGCACATACATAACACCTACCAACCCAGCACCTATTTGACTGGCCAGTCTAATCCTCTGTGCTTCCCCACCTGAAAGTGAATCTGCACTACGATCTAGACTAAGATAATTAAGACCGACATCCACTAAAAAGGAAAATCTTTGTCTGATTTCTTTTACAATTTTTTCAGCGATTTGCCCATCTCGACCGGGTAATTTTAGGGAATTAAAATATAAGCTGCACTCGCCGACCGGAAGGCTTACAATTTCATCTATCCTCTTATCGTCAACAAATACATTTCGAGCCGATTTGCAAAGTCTCGTGCCGGAACAATCAGGGCACTCTGAACTAGTCATATATTTTGCAAGTTCTTCTTTTACAGTAGGCGATTCGGTTTCGTTATAACGACGCTCAATATTATGAATCACACCCTCAAACTTGTGTTTTCTGCTTAGAACCGTTCCAGTATCATTAACATATTTGAAGTTGATTTCTTCGTCATCGGTACCAAAGAGTACTTTTTGTTGAAAACTCTCCGGAAGATTTTCCCAAGGTTGATGAAGATTGACATCGTAGTGTTGTGCCAGAGAACTAAGCATATTGTAGTAAAACAATGTCCGCCGATCCCAACCACGAACAGCTCCTTCTGATATAGACGCAGTCGGATGTTGCACTATTTGATTCACATCAAAGAACTGATGTTTTCCAAGCCCATCGCATGTTTTACAAGCACCAACCGGATTGTTAAAGGAAAATAGTTTTGGTTCGAGTTCGTCTAAACTGTAGTTACATATTGGACATGAAAACTTCGCAGACAGTAGTTGCTCCGGTTTTTCTTCATCCATGTGACTGATTATGGCTATCCCATCGGACAATCCAAGTGCTGTTTCGAGGGACTCCGCTAACCGTAAGGAATTATTTTGGTTTACTTTAAAGCGATCGACTACAACTTCTATAGTGTGCTTGTGATTTTTTTCTAGAAGAGGTGCTTCATCCAAATCGACTACGCCACCATCGATGCGTACGCGAATAAAGCCTTGGCTACGCAAGCCCCTCAGAAGATTTTGGTGTTCACCCTTCCGATCTTTCGCTACTGGGGCTAGTAGCATTAGTTTAGTCCCTTCTGAGAGTTGCAGTACTTGATCCACCATCTGGCTTACGGTTTGAGCTTTTAATGGACGCTGATGTTCTGGGCATCTGGGTTGACCAGTTCTAGCGAAAAGTAACCTAAGGTAATCGTATATTTCCGTTATCGTGCCCACAGTTGACCGGGGGTTGTGGGATGTTGACTTTTGTTCTATTGATATCGCTGGGGATAAGCCCTCCACATAATCTACGTCAGGTTTCTCCATCATTGATAAAAACTGGCGTGCATAGGTTGAGAGTGATTCAACATATCTTCTCTGACCCTCTGCATATAAAGTGTCAAAGGCCAGAGAAGATTTCCCAGATCCCGAGAGACCTGTAATTACCACTAATTTGTCCCGAGGAATATCTACATCTACATTTTTTAGGTTGTGAGTGCGTGCACCGCGAACTTCAATCGAGCTCATGCTTTCCTCTGCTATAAACCATTGCATTTCTGAATGCAGGCTTTTATCTGTTTATAATTGCGCTTCCTTTATCGTCAGTAACCACAAAAAACGCGTTTTACCTAATCCAAATCTCATTTTAGTTGTATAAAAAAATGATTGAAAACATTCTGGAGGTTTTTATATCTGAAAAATGATGATTTGGTGGAGTTTTCCTTTAAATGCGATTTACGCCATCGATTTCACACTATCCACACATATCAATAGGTTACTAATGGGTATGCGCATCGGATCACAACAAAAGGATTTCCAGCTCGGGAAAATTCAGATAATCATATTAACAAATTTCCTCACTTCCTTAAGGTCAGCACCATGTATTAGTCTGGGTTCTTGGTTTTTGACAATAAAATACAGTTCTTCATTAGGCTTAAAAATCGTTGCATTAAAAAAGTGTTTTAGCTTGAGTCTAATTTACAGCTATAATTACTCAGCTTGAAGCGAAGTGAGAACTGATTTTCGGTATGAAATTCCGGTATTAATAACGTCTATTAGAGAGGGTTTAATTAAAAACTAGGGGATCGATATGGCGCGGGGAATTAACAAAGTAATTATCGTTGGAAATTGTGGTCAAGATCCGGAGACTCGATACATGCCCTCTGGTGGAGCAGTCACTAATTTAAGTCTAGCAACCTCCGAATCTTGGAAGGATAAGAACACTGGTCAACAACAAGAGCGGACAGAGTGGCATCGTGTTGTATTGTTTAATCGTCTTGCGGAAATTGCTGGAGAGTACTTAAAAAGAGGGTCTAAAATTTATGTGGAAGGATCGCTGCGGACCCGCAAATGGCAGGACAAGGATTCTGGACAGGACCGCTACACTACCGAAATTGTTGCTAACGATATGCAGATGCTCGATAGCAGAGGATCCAGCGCTGGTGAGTTCTCATCCTCACAGCCAAATCCATCGAGCTCAATTGATAGAGAAAAGTCGCAATCGTCGCAAAACCAAAACCCTAGCTCCGGCAACTCATCAGTCTTAAATGATTTTGATGACGATATTCCGTTTTAGAGACTTTCAATTGGTTAGTTTGGGCTTATACCCTAAATGTTATGCAAGAATCGATTGATTACATTTTTCAGGTTAAAAATAATGAAGATTAGAGTGGGAGATTTGGTCCCTGATGGAGATTTAACGACAATGGGAGATTCTGGCCCAGAGAAAGTCTCCTTTCGGGCTCTCGTAAAGGATACGAAGGTTTTGTTGATTGGTGTTGAGGGCGCATTCACTCCAAATTGTACTTCGCAACATCTGCCGGGATTCATTACTCACGCAGACGCACTACGAAACAAAGGTATTGATATGATACTTTGCCTTTCGATGAATGACATTTTTGTGATGACAGCTTGGAGCGAGGCGATTAACGCATCTGCCATAAAGATGCTCGCTGATGGGAACGGTGACTTTACTGAATCCCTTGGACTGACCTTGGACAATAGGGTTTGGGGAATGGGATTAAGAACTAAGAGATTTGCTATGATTGTAGATAAGTGGATGGTTAGCATGATTGGCGTGGATGATTTTGGAGTGAGTGCTAGTAGTGTAGATGCGGTCTTATCCGTGTTATAGTTTTTAATGTGTTCTTATAGAACCATCAATTTTCGGAGCCCTTTTATGTTCTGTAACGCTCGATTACAAGAGTTGAATTTGTGCCTCCAAAACCGAAGCTGTTGGTCATAAAACGCTCTATCTTATGCTTTTCTGTTTTTACCAGGATTGGAAAATCTCTCGCCCGCTCGTCTAAGTACTCAATGTTGTGAGATGCAACAAGAAACTCTGATTCCATCATCAGAATGCAGTAAATAGCTTCATGAACGCCAGCAGCTCCAAGAGAGTGACCTGATAATGATTTTGTCGAGCTTATTAAGGGACAAGAATTTGGAAAGACATCTCTTATTGCTTTTAGTTCGGCGATGTCGCCAACCGGTGTGCTAGTGCCATGAGTGTTGATATAATCGATGGGTCCAGAAACAGTACTAAGGGCCATTTGCATGCAGCGTTTTGCCCCCTCCCCCGAGGGGGAGACCATATCGTCACCGTCTGAAGTTGCTCCATAGCCAGTAACCTCAGCCATTATTGTTGCGCCTCTAGCTAAGGCATGATCATGCTCCTCAATTACCAAGCATCCCGCTCCTGCCGCGGGAACAAAACCATCGCGATTTGTGTCATAAGGGCGCGAGGCATGCTCTGGGGAATTATTATATTTGCTAGTAAGGGCGCCCATCGCATCAAACATACCCGCCATTGACCAGTGCATATCTTCCGATCCTCCGGCGAACACGATATCTTGTTTGCCCAATTGGATTAGTTCGACAGCGTGTCCTATACAATGTGCGCTGGTAGCACACGCAGAAGCTATGGAGTAATTCACACCTTTTATTTTCAGTGGCGTAGCAACGCATGCAGAGACAGTGCTAGCCATTATTTGAGTAACTCTATATGGCCCCGCACGCTTTATGCCGCGATTTCGCATAACATCAATTGTTTCTGTAAACATTTCACCAGAAACTCCACCAGAGCCCATTACAAGGCCGGTTCTTGGATTTGACACTAAGTTATCATGTAATTGTGCGTCTTCAATCGCTTTTGTTGTGGCGATGTAGGCATAGGCAGCCGATGGTCCCATAAAACGATAAATTTTTCGGTCAATGTGCTCTTTTGGATCAATATTAAGATATGCACCCACGTTGCAACGGAGGCCCATTTCGAAGAAATCCTTTCGAAATGTGATCCCAGAGACTCCTTTTTCTAAGGAATCGGTAACCGCTTCTCGGTCATGTCCTAAACAAGAAGTGATCCCTAAACCAGTAATTACTGCTCTTTTCATGAATTTTCCTTACTCATGTGTAAACAGGTGACAGGCATTTTTAGAAGTTGTCGGTGCTCTTAAAGAGACCCACTTTGAGGTCTTTCGCAGAATATATCTCACGCCCGTCGACTTCTACTGTCCCATCAGCGATACCCATGACCAATTTCCTTTGAATCAAACGGTTAAGGCTAAGTTTGTAAGTTATTTTTTTAGCAGTTGGAAGTACCTGTCCAAAAAATTTAACCGTTCCTGCCCCTAATGCTCGCCCACGGCCCGGATTACCATTCCATGCCAAGAAAAAGCCTACTAGCTGCCATAAAGCGTCCAGACCCAAGCAACCGGGCATCACTGGATCATTTTTGAAATGACACTCGAAAAACCATAATTTTGGGTGTATATCTAATTCTGCTATGATCTCGCCAAGACCGTGCTC